>JAIVTC010000376.1:0-2355 GCA_048629055.1 Candidatus Bathyarchaeota archaeon | reverse complement strand
CACCCTTTGATTCGGGCAACCGTCGTCACACCTCGTTCTCTGCGGTTTTCGTCTCTCCGGAGATCGATGACACCATCGAGATCGAGATCAATCCCGCCGATTTGCGCCTCGATGTCTACCGCGCATCCGGTGCGGGGGGGCAGCATATCAACAAAACGGAATCGGCGGTGCGCATTACGCACAAGCCGACAGGAGCCGTGGTACAGTGCCAAAGTGGTCGTTCACAGCATAAAAACAAGGAGCAGGCAATGAAGCAGCTGAAGGCGAAGCTGTATGAACTGGAGATGCAGAAACGCAGGGAAACCTCGCAGGCGCTGGAGGAGACCAAGTCCGACATCGGTTGGGGCAGTCAGATACGCTCCTATGTGCTGGACCAGTCACGCATCAAGGATCTGCGTACCAATGTCGAAACCAGCAACACCCAGGCAGTGCTGGATGGCGCGCTGGACCAGTTTATTGAAGTGAGCCTGCAAAGCGGGCTGTAAACAGATTCCCAAGGTAAATAGCAATGATTCTCTGTAATACAACACGATATTCCACAGCTGCTGTGAAATGCACTACTCAAGCAGCTCTGCTGACAATCAGCCTGCTGCTGCTCTCCTCCTGCGGCGAAAAACAGGCTGAGAAGGCTGTGCCGCCTCCCGGGGTGCTGGTTCAGGCTGTTGCGCAAAAAGAGATCTCCGACAGCGTCAAGTTTCTCGGCAGGACAACCGCCATCAATGATGTCTCTGTCAGGGCAAGGGTTCAGGGTTATCTTCTCGAGCGTAACTTCGAGGAGGGTAGTGATGTCAGCAAGGATGATCTGCTCTTCAAGATCGATCCCGAGTCCTACGAGGCGGCGCTGGCTGCCGCCAGGGGTTCTGTCGCAGAGTACCAGGCTGCACTGGTGCGGGCCGAGAAGGATCTGGTGCGCTACAAGGAGTTGGGGAAAAAGGCGTTCGCCAGCCAGCAGGATGTTGACAAGGCCGAGAGTGACAAGCTGCAGGCGGCGGCGCAGCTGCAATCCGCTCAGGCGCGTGTCGAGGAGGCAGAGATCAACCTGGAACATACCAGCATAAAATCACCCATCCACGGGCGCATCGGGCGAGCAATCATCAGCGTCGGCAACCTGGTTGATGCTTCAACGGGAGAACTGGCGCGTGTGGTGGAGCTCAATCCAATCTATGCCACTTTCAACGTCAGTGAAAAAGTGATGCTGAATATTCAGCAAAATAAGAAAGTGAAACAGAAAGGCGGACCCAGGAAATTCGAGGTCAAGCTGGAGTTGCCGAATGGCTCCATCTATGAACATCCGGGCGTCATCGATTTTTCCGATAACACGGTGAATCGCCGCACCGGCGCAATCGTGGTCAGGGCCCGTTTCGATAATCCCGATGAACTGCTGGTGCCTGGAATCAATGTCCTGATGCTGCTGAGCATGGAAGAGAAAGAGGATGTGCTTGTCGTTCCCCAGGCATCTGTACAGGAGGATCAGGCAGGCAAGTTTGTGCTGCTCGTCGATCAGGACAACAAGGTGGAGATCCGTCAGGTCAAACTCGGCAGACAGTATGCTGGAGACTGGATCGTGAAGGATGGCCTGCAACCTGGAGAGAGGGTCATCATCGAAGGCGTGCAGAAAGTCCGCGCCGGGATGGAGGTTTCGCCCAAGCAGGCTGTGTCGCCGTTTGCCAATGAGCAGGGAAGCAAGCGTGGTATAGCCCAGGGGAATACAGATGAGCAACAGCCTGCTAAGGAGAGCAATAAAGTTGATGGTAAGGAGAGAGAGGGTAAAGAGGAGAAGAGTCAACCCCAAGAGAGCGAGTCGCAGGAGTAGGTCGTGTTTAGTGCATTCTTTATCGATCGCCCGAAATTTGCTTTTGTCATTTCGATCGTCATCACCATTGCCGGTCTGATTGCGCTGACAGCGCTTCCTGTCGCCCAGTATCCTGAACTTGCGCCGCCGCAGGTACAGGTCTCTGCCTCCTATCCGGGAGCGGATGCCGAGACCATCGCCGACACAGTAGCCGGGCCGCTGGAATCCAAGATCAATGGCGTGGATGACATGATCTATATGTCATCCAACAGCGCCAATGACGGCAGCTACGTATTGACCGTCAGTTTTGCGGTCGGCACGGATCCTGATATCGCCACCGTCAATGTACAGAACCGTGTTGGCCAGGCTGAAGCGATGCTGCCCGAAGAGGTGCGTCGCCAGGGAGTGACGACAACCAAGCAGTCGACCAATATGCTGATGGTGGTCAACCTCTTCTCACCCAAACAGACCTACGACAACCTGTTTCTGAACAACTACACCAACATCAATGTCACCGATGCGCTGGCGCGGCTCGACGGCGTGGGCAAGGCATCCATCATTGG
>JAIVTC010000375.1:0-3221 GCA_048629055.1 Candidatus Bathyarchaeota archaeon | reverse complement strand
TCCGCCCATGCTGGTGGGACGCGACACCATCGCAAATGCCGTGGACTCCTCGGCAATGGTGACGACGCCGGGAAAGTCTGCATGGATCACTTCGTTGGTCTCACGCAAAAAGGCGATGGCTTCGAGATTTTCCCGGCCGCCGTACTCGTTCGGATCCCATTGTCCCTCTTCACGCGAGTAGTCGAGATAGATCATCGAGGCGACGGCGTCGACGCGCAGTCCGTCGATATGAAACTCTTCGATCCAGTAGAGCGCATTGGCGATCAGGAAGTTGCGCACTTCGTTGCGGCCATTGTCAAAAATGAGCGTGCCCCAGTCCTGGTGTTCACCACGTTTGGGATTGGCATGCTCATACAGGGTCTTGCCATTCAGTCTGGCCAGTGCGAAGTCATCTTTGGGGAAGTGGGCCGGAACCCAGTCAAGAATCACGCCGATGTGGTGCTGATGGCAGAGATCGATAAAATAGCGGAAATCATCCGGTGCGCCATAACGCGAGGAGGGAGCAAAATAGCCGCTCACCTGGTAGCCCCAGGACTCATCCAGCGGATGCTCCATCATCGGCAGCAGTTCAATATGGGTGTAACCCAGAGCGCTCACGTAAGGCACCATCTGATCGGCAATCTCACGGAAGTTCAGGAATCCCCCCTCTTCATCCAGCCTCCAGGAGCCGAGATGCACTTCGTAAGCAGACATCGGCTGGCGCTGCCAGTCGCTGCCGGCGCGATTCTCCAGCCAGGTGCTGTCCTGCCACTCGTAGGACTCCTTGCTGGCGATGACAGAGGTGGTGTCGGGGCGCTGCGCCATCTGCTGGCCATAAGGGTCGGCTTTCAACTTGATGTCGCCGTCGCGGGTGAAGATTTCAAACTTGTAACTGTCGCCAGCCTGCAGGCAGGGAATAAAGAGCTCCCATATTCCGGAGTAAACGCAATTGCGCATCGGATGACGCAGGCCGTTCCAGCCGTTGAAATCACCGACCACACTGATGCGCTGGACGTCGGGAAGCCAGATGGAGAACAGGCAGCCGCTGACGCCATCGATGGCCTTCAGATGTGCGCCAAGAAATTTCCATGCCTGTTTGTGTTTGCCCTGTGCGAACAGATGTATATCGATATCGCCAACCTGCGGGTCAAAGCTGTAGGGTGAGTGAAACTCCCGGCCTTTTCCGGTTGCTTTCTCGATGCACCTGAGTTTGAAATGGTGTGGAATTGCAGCGGCTTCCCTGCTGCCGAGATGTGCTTCAAACATCTCGGAGCCTTCGACACGGGTCATGCTGCCGTAGCCGATCAGTTCGACCTCTTCGGCCATCGGCATGAAGGCGCGAAATACCTCTCCATCGCCGTCGGGATGGCGGCCCAGTGTTTCAAACGGGTCGTGGTGGGTTCCATTCTGCAGTTGTTGCAAGCTGTTGTTCATGTGACGATCCTGTTGGACTCTTCCAACCTTGTATGTATTTTTCGGCTCACTGCCGGGATATCCAGCTGTTCCCAGGTGAAAGCCCAAAGCCAGTTGTTCTCGATTGTTCCGGGAGTATTCATGCGCGCCTCCGAGCCCAGCGAGAGGCAATCCTGAAGCGGAATCACAGCCAGATTGGCCCTGCTGTCGAGGGCGGCGGTAATCATGGCGTCGACGACCTGCTCTTCGGTATCGATTCCGAGGACTTCATCGACATGCCGCTGCTCCTTCTCATCGATGGAGCGATACCAGCCGAGCGTCGTGTCATTGTCATGTGTGCCGGTGTAGCTGACAGTATTCGGCAGGATGTTCAGGGGTTTATGCGGGTTGTCATCGAAGTGGTCGAATGAGAATTGCAGCACCGCCATGCCGGGCAGATGAAACTGCTGTTTCAATGCAATCACTTCATCGGTGATGACGCCGAGATCTTCAGCAACCAGCGGCAACTCGCCCATCTGCTGCTGCAGTGCAGCCAGCAGTTGCTCTCCGGGGGTCTCCTGCCAGAAACCGTCAACTGCTGTTTCGCACTGCGCATCGATCTCCCATACAGCAACCAGACCGCGAAAGTGATCGATGCGCACCAGCTCAAACCACTCAAAGTGGTGCTGCAGCCGCTGCAGCCACCACTTGAAGCCATCCTGCTGCATGCGTTCCCAGTTATAGTGGGGATTGCCCCAACGCTGTCCGGTTTCAGAGAAATAGTCCGGCGGGACGCCTGTGACGACGGTCGGCATGCCATCTTCGTCGAGCAGGAAGAGCTCCGGCCACACCCACACATCGGCGCTGTCGTGGGCGACAAAGATGGGAATGTCGCCGAACAAGGCTACTCCCGAGCTGGCGGCATGCCGGCGGATTTTTTGCCAGGCGGCATAGAGTTGGTACTGCTCCCAGCGAATCAGCTGCAGCTGCTGCGGATGTGAGCGACGAAATTCATCAAGCGCGGTAGGGTCGCGATATTTATACTCCCCGGGCCATTGATACCAGGGCTGCTGTTCAAAACGGTTTTTGAGAAGAACGAACAGCGCATAGTCATCCAGCCAGAAACGCTGGCTGTCACAAAAAGCGGCAAAGCCGGCGTCACTCTCATCCAGCGCCGGGATCTCTTTCAGCAGCGCTGGATTGGTGGCAAATGCAGAGATGCACTGATAGGGGCAGTGTCCATCCTGCGGAACGCCTAGAGGCAGCATCTGCCATACAGTGATTCCTGACAGCGTCAGAAAATCGAGCCACCGTTCCACATCGTCAAACGTATGCGAGGGCAGGGATGTGGGGTGCAGCAGGATACCTGCACGGCGCTGGTTCATTTGAAATGGTGACATGATTTAGGCGCCTGAGGAACCTCTTTGCATGGTGCCGGCATTCTCCATATCGCCGCCGCCGACAGAGACAGGTGTATCCAGGTCTTCAGGAGGGGTTTCGCCGAGCAGTTTATAAAGCATCTTCATCTGGATGCGAAACAGTTCGTCGAAATCATTGACGCTGCCGGAGGGGTTGTAATCGCCGAACCACCAGAACCAGTCGGAGCTTTCGCACACGGCCAGCAGTTTGTCGATACGCGCACGTTTTGCTTTCGTGAACTTTTTCCCGGCAGTTGCTTTATCATAGGTCTGCTTAGCTTCAGCCAGTAGATCCCAGGCGCGGTTTTTATCTTTGCTGCCGATCCAGGTCGAGAAGGTGCCATACACCCAGCTGCCTGCAACCAGTGAGTTGAGTGGTTTTTCACGGATGTTATGATCCAGATCTGCATACGTGGTGACTCTGATTTTGTC
>JAIVTC010000374.1:0-2292 GCA_048629055.1 Candidatus Bathyarchaeota archaeon | reverse complement strand
GATAGATATCGTGAGGATGATAGCCCTGCATCTTGCGTTCCACGACCTGCTCTGCTGTGAGGCCGAAGAGGAAGAAGTTTTCATCACCGACCTCCTCGCGAATCTCCACATTGGCACCGTCCAGTGTGCCGATGGTGAGCGCGCCATTCATGGAGAATTTCATGTTGCCGGTGCCTGACGCCTCTTTTCCTGCGGTGGATATCTGCTCCGAAAGATCGGCAGCCGGAAAGATGGACTGCGCACTCTTGACATTGAAGTTGGGAAAAAAAACCACCCGCATCAAGCCGTTGACGTCCGGGTCATTATTGATCACTTCACCGACCGAGTTGATCAATTTAATGATCAGCTTCGCCATGAAGTAGCCGGGCGCCGCTTTGCCACCGAAGATAAATGTACGCGGCACCATATCCATACCGGGATTTTGTTTGAGCCGATTGTAGAGGGTCACGATATGCAGCACATTGAGGTGCTGGCGTTTATATTCGTGGATGCGCTTGACCTGGATATCGAACAGCGAGTCCGGGTCAACAACCACTCCGGTCCGCTGTTTGATGAGGCCTGAGAGATGCAGCTTGGCGGTGCGCTTCATCTCACGCCACTCCTGATGAAAAACCTGGTCATCGGCATACTGTTCGAGAACCCGCAGATTATCCGGATTCCAGGTCAAGCCCTTTCCCACCAATCGGGTCAGGATCTGGCACAAACCTGGATTGCTCAACTGCACGAAGCGTCGCGGCGAGACGCCATTGGTGACATTATGAAATTTCTCCGGGGCGCACTCATAGAAGTCTTTCAAAATGGTGGATTTGACCAGCTCCGAGTGCATCTCGGCTACACCGTTGACTGCGAAGGAGCCGACAGTGGCCAGATTCGCCATACGCACCCGGCGTTCGCCATCCTCACCGATCAGCGACATGCGGCCGATGCGCGCATGATCCCAGGGAAAGCGCATGCGCACATCATCCAGAAAATGACGATTGATCTCATAGATGATCTCCAGGTGCCGTGGCAGCAGCTTGCGGAAGAGATCCAGCGGCCAGGTTTCGAGCGCCTCGGGAAGCAGTGTGTGGTTGGTATAGGCGAAAGTATTACGGGTGATCTCCCAGGCCTGATCCCAATCCATCTCATAGTCGTCAATAAAGAGCCGCATCAGCTCGGGAATGGCAATCGAAGGATGGGTGTCATTGAGCTGGGCGACAAACTTGTGATGAAAACCGTCCAGGTTGTCATTTTGCTGCAGATGCAGACGTACCATATCCTGCAGCGAGCAGGAGACAAAAAAGTACTGCTGTTTGAGACGCAACTCCTTGCCCACCGCAGCCTCATCGTTGGGATAGAGCACCTTGCTGATATTCTCCGCTGCCACCTTCGCCTCGACCGCGCCGTAGTAGTCGCCCTGGTTGAAGGCCTGGAAATCAAAAGATTCACTCGCCTGGGATGACCACAATCGCAGCAGGTTGGTGTTGTTGACGCCAAACCCGAGGATCGGAGTGTCATAGGCGACCCCCATGATCTCCAGGTCAGGAATCCAATTGACCTGCAGGTTGCCATCGGCATCGCTATAGTGATCTGTATGGCCACCGAACTTGACCGCATAACGCAGCTTGGGTCTTACCAACTCCCATGGATTGCCGTTGCGCAGCCACAGGTCGGAGATCTCGACCTGCCAGCCATCATGGATCTCCTGGTCGAAGATGCCATATTCGTAGCGGATGCCATAACCAATCGACGGGATCTGCAGTGTCGCCAGTGAGTCCAGATAACAGGCGGCAAGACGCCCCAGCCCGCCATTGCCAAGACCCGGCTCCTCCTCCTGGTCGAGCAGTTCATCGAGATTCAGGCCAATGATCTCCGCCGCCTCTCTGGCCTCGTCATAGATGCCAAGGTTGATCATATTGTTGGCAAGATGCGGGCCAAGCAGAAATTCTGCTGAGAAGTAGCAGACGGTGCGCGCCTGTTGCTTTTTGTAGGTGCGCGCGCTCTTGATCCAACGGCCCCACAAACGGTCGCGCACCGTATAGGCGCCGGCCTTGTAGAGATCATGGTATGTCGCTACGTCAGGATGTTTGCCCTGCACATACAGCAGGTTGTCATCGAATGCGCGTTTCAAAGCATCGACGCTCATGCCTGTGCGGGTATGTTCATGCTCGTTGGCGGGTTTGGAATCGGGTTGTTTGCTCATGACTTAGAAAGCTCCTGGGTAAATAGGATGTGCGGCAATAAAAAAGTTTGCAGCCGTCAGTTGGCAGTTTGCAGCAAGACAAGAAAGCTCACAGTCATCAGTTTACAGCA
>JAIVTC010000373.1:0-9212 GCA_048629055.1 Candidatus Bathyarchaeota archaeon | reverse complement strand
ACGCCAGGAACGATCATGCCGATAACAGCCAGCGATTCACTGAAGGCAACCAGAAAAACAATAATTCCGGCCCAGTGCGGATGCGCATTGACCCAGGTAATGAGGGAGTCAAACAGTTCCATCATGGAGTGTTACCAGACAGCAATTTCTCGAATACCTGTTTTTTAACCACAGATAAACACAGATGTTTTTTCATCTCTATTAATCTGTGTTTATCTGTGTGCATCTGTGGTGAAATAAAATTTAGAATGATTTTCCAAGTTTATCCAAATCACTCCTGCGGGTAGAGTAAGCACAACGCATCACACCACTTCGGCAAATGACTCTTCTGCAGCGTCCAGGGTTTGCTGCAGATCCTCATCACTATGCGCAGCTGAGACAAAGCCCGCTTCAAATGCGGAGGGGGCAAGATAGACGCCACGATCCAGCATCGCATGGAAGAATTTCCTGAACTGCTCCTGATTGCATGCCATTGACTGCGCAAAGTCAGACACCTTCTCAGCATCGCTGAAAAAAAGTCCAAACATGCCTCCAACCTGATTGGTAGTGACAGAAACACCGGCAGCTGCAGCCCTGATTTTCAAACCACTGACCAGCGCTTCAGTTTTGGCTGTCAGCCTGCTGTAGAAATCGGTCTCGGAAATCAACTCCAATGTTTTCAGACCGGCAGTCATTGCAATCGGATTGCCGGAGAGTGTTCCCGCCTGGTAAACAGGACCCAGCGGCGAAATTTTTTCCATGATTTCACGTTTTCCGCCAAAGGCGCCGACCGGCATGCCACCGCCAATCACCTTGCCCAGCGTGGTCAGGTCAGGTTTGACAGCATACAAGGCCTGCGCCCCGCCAAGCGCCACACGAAAACCCGTCATCACCTCATCAAATATCAGCACCGTACCCGATTTATCGCATTCACTGCGCAGGGTTTCGAGAAAACCGGGGAGAGGCGGGATGCAGTTCATATTGCCTGCAACAGGCTCAACGATGATGCAGGCGATTTGATCGCCAATGCTGGAGAACGTCTCACGCACTTGCGCGCTGTCATTATAATTCAGCGTAATGGTATGTTTGGCCAGTGATGCCGGAACTCCCGGCGATGAAGGCTCGCCAAATGTGAGTGCACCAGAGCCTGCCTTGACCAGCAGTGAATCGGAGTGGCCATGATAGCAGCCCTCGAATTTGACGATCTTGTCACGCCCGGTATAGCCGCGCGCCAGGCGGATGGCGCTCATGGTCGCTTCCGTACCGGAGGAGACCATGCGCACCATTTCGATGGATGGCATCAGTTCACAAACCTTGTCGGCCATTTGCGTTTCGAGCGCGGTAGGGGCGCCAAAAGAGAGCCCCTTGCGCACCACAGCTTCAACGGCCTCGATCACCTGCGGATGGGCGTGTCCGAGGATCATTGGTCCCCAGGAGCCGACATAATCAATATAGCGCTTTCCGTCTGCATCATAGAGCCATGCTCCCGCTGCAGAATCGATAAAAACCGGGTCTCCGCCAACACCCTTAAAAGCGCGTACCGGTGAATTGACCCCGCCGGGTATATGCAACTGTGCCTGTGCAAAAAGATCGCTGGATTGACTCATTGTTTCTCTTCCGAAAATAGTTGTGCAAAGCTGCGGCTGGCCTGTTCGATGTCAGCGTGTGCAAAGAGTGCTGTAATCACAGCCAGCATATCTGCGCCGGCCTCGATCAATAACTTGCCATTGTCCGTTGTTATTCCACCAATCGCAACCACGGGAATCTCAAGTTCCTGTTTTGCACGCTGCAATAAGGTCCTGTCAGCCTTTACAGCAAGCGGCTTGGTCGGGGAGGAAAAAAAACTGCCAAAGGCGATATAGTCCGCACCCTGCCGCTGAGCCTGCAGTGCCAGACCAAAATCGTTGTAACAGGAGATGCCGATAATGGCGTCATCGCCAAGATCCCTGCGCGCATTTTTCAGGGTAAAATCATCACGTCCCAGATGCACACCGGCAGCTGAAACCCTGGCAGCCAGTTCAACATCATCATTGATAATCAAGGGGATCTTTGCTGCACGGCATATCAGGCTTAACTGCTGCGCCTGTTCAAGGCGCAGCGACTGGGCACTGCTTTTATCACGGTATTGTATCACCCGTGCGCCACCGGCAATGGCGTCTTCAACCTGTTGTGGAAGATTCTCCGAGGGTGTCGTAATGGCATACAGCCCGGATAGATTCACTCACTGTCACCATTACTGCAACCGGCGACACGCAGAGGAATCAGCTGCCCCTTGCCCAGTTGACGGGCATTGTCCAGGGTGTCGCAGGTGTATGCCTGTGCAAGACGCAGTGCAAGTTTCAACGGTATTTGCTGCGCTATAAAGGCGGCTATCGCTGACGACAGGGTACAGCCGGAACCGTGAAATTCACCCTCAAAAATCTGCCACTGCCACTCTTCGACTTTTCCGCTGATATCATAGAGGCGGTTAATGACAGCTTCCGACTGTTCATGTCCACCGGTAATCAGAACATTCTTTGCTCCTTTATCCAGCAGCTCAAAAGCGCAGCTGTCAACCTCACTCTTCCCACTCAGGCGCCGGGCTTCGGGAAGATTAGGGGTAAATATCGTCGTTAATGGCAGCAACTCATTTCTATAAAACTGCAGCAGTGCATCTGTTGCCAGTTCCGAGCCGCCACCTGCGGCAAGCACGGGGTCTACGATGACAGGAACCTGCGGCATCTGTCTGAGCCGTTGTGCAATCACCCTGGCGTTCTCGGCATTACCGATCAAACCGATCTTGACGGCGGCAACCGGCATATCATCCAGCAGCACATCAAGCTGGCGGCGTAATATACTGGCCTTTACCGGAATCATCTGAAACACATTGCTGGTATCCTGAACTGTCAGGGCCGATATCACCGTCATCGCATGACAGCCATTGGCCGCTATCGCTTCGATATCAGCCTGAATACCTGCCCCGCCACTGGGATCATGGCCACCTATTACCAGTATATTTTTCATTGTTTATTTAATCTGTCCTGATGATGAAGCATGGCTGGATCAAGAATATTGACGCGGAATTATCCCACAAGCCACAAACACTTTTTTACCACAGATGAACACAGATACACACAGATATTCTTACATCTCTTGATCTGTGTTCATCTGTGTGTATCTGTGGTTAATCACTAAATAACATTTGAGATCGCAAACAGTGACTCGGAAAAACGTATTTATAGCATAATATCATCATGCGACATCAACCAAGAAAACGCTTCGGCCAAAATTTTCTACATGACCCTGCTGTAATACGGCGCATCGTCAATGCCATTCAACCGCAAGCAGAGCAGCATCTGGTCGAGATTGGTCCGGGACAGGGCGCCATAACCACCCACTTGATCGATCGCTGTCGCAAACTGGATGTGATCGAGCTGGATCGAGACCTGATTGCAGGACTACATACTGTCAGCAACGCTGATCACTTCCACATTCACAACGCTGATGCACTGCGCTTTGACTTCTGCAGCCTTGTGGAAAAGGATGAAAAGCTGCGTCTGCTGGGAAATCTTCCCTATAACATCTCCACGCCACTGCTGTTTCACCTTCTCGGGCAGGCCCAGTGTATCCATGATCTCCATTTCATGCTGCAGAAAGAGGTGGTTGAGCGTATCGTCGCTGCACCGGGCTCAAAAACCTACGGGCGCCTCTCGGTTGCCATTCAGGCGCGCTGCAGCAGCGAAATGCTGTTCCTGATCGGCCCCGGTGCATTCAATCCCGCCCCAAAGGTTGAGTCTGCCATTGTGCGTCTGACTCCTGACATGGATGCCATTCGGGCAATCCGCTATCCCCAACTGCTGGATCAAATTTTACAGCAGGCGTTCAGCCAGCGGCGCAAAATCGTTCTTAATTCCTTGAAAAAGAGTGTCGACGGCCCCATGTTGGAAGCTGTTGCAATTGACCCGACTGCGAGAGCAGAAGTGATCCCCGTCAGCAGTTATGTAAAGCTGGCGAACTTTATTGGTGATCACAATATACAACCAATATGAATGACAAATCCCGACAACCCGACATCGAGATAATCCCCAAAAACCCGCTGGCGCGCGCCGGTGATGTATTACCCAATATCATCCATCTGCTGCCGGTAGCTTCCCGTCCATTTTTTCCCGGGCAGGCGGTTCCGTTGCTGATGGATGCTGCCGCCTGGACGCCGACAATCCAGGCGGTTTCTGAATCTGATAATGATCTGGTTGGCGTTATTCTGACACGTGGAGAAAAATCCGAACTGGCAAAAAGTGACGAATTCTATCGCGTTGGCGCTGTCGGACGTATTCATCGCGCACAGACCGTAGACGGTCAATTACAGGTTTTGATCGAATGCCTGCAGCGTTTTCGCATTCTGGAAATCCTCACAGACAAAGCCCCTTTCACTGCGCGCGTCGAGTATATCAAGGAGTTCAGCGGCACTCCCGATGATGACATCAAGTCATATGCTATGGCCATCATCAATACCATCAAGGAGCTGCTGCCGCTCAACCCGCTCTATGCCGAAGAGCTGCGCATGTTCCTCGACCGCTTTGGCCCCGATGACCCCTCTCATCTGGCGGATTTTGCAGCAAGCCTGACCACTGCCAACAAGGAGGAGTTGCAGGAGGTGCTGGAGACACCCAAGGTGCTGCCGCGTATGGAGAAGGTCATCAACCTGCTGCACAACGAGCTGGAAGTCGCAAAATCCCAGCACAATATCCGTCAGCGCGTTGAAGAGCGTATGGACAAGCAGCAGCGCGAATTTTTCCTGCGTGAACAGCTGAAGGAGATTCAGCAGGAACTTGGCATCGCCAAGGATGACCGCACCGCCGAACTCGATACCTTTCGTGAACGCATGCAGGATCTGGAACTCAGCGAACAGGCTCAGAAACGTCTTGATGAGGAGATGAAAAAACTGGCCGTGCTTGAGACAGGCTCTCCGGAGTATGCCCTCACGCGCAACTACATCGACTGGATCACTGTGCTGCCCTGGGGAGTGGAATCACAGGACAACCTCGATCTGCTACATGCCCGCAAGGTTCTGGATCGTGACCATTACGGACTCGACGACGTCAAGGAGCGCATCATCGAGTTCCTCGCCGTTGGCAAGATGAAGGGAGAGATCAGCGGCTCCATCATTCTGCTGGTTGGTCCGCCGGGAGTTGGCAAGACCTCGATCGGCCACTCCATAGCATCTGCGCTGGATCGCAACTATTTTCGTCTCTCGGTCGGCGGCATCCGCGACGAAGCCGAGATCAAGGGACACCGCCGCACCTATATCGGCGCCATGCCCGGTAAATTCATTCAGGCGATGAAAGAGGCCGAGACGCAGAATCCCGTGATCATGCTGGATGAGATCGATAAAATCGGCGCCTCTTATCAGGGCGATCCTGCCTCCGCACTACTGGAAGTGCTCGATCCGGAACAGAATCAGGACTTTCTGGATCACTATCTTGATCTGCGCTTCGACCTCTCCAACACCCTTTTTATCTGTACCGCCAACCAGACCGATACCATACCGGCACCTCTGCTCGATCGTATGGAGGTTATCCCTCTGTCGGCCTATATTGCAGAAGAGAAACTGCAGATTGCACGTAAATACCTGCTCCCGCGCCAGTTAAAGCGGGCAGGACTGAAACGCAACCAGGTCAAACTTGGGGCAGTTGCACTGCGGGCGATTATTGATCGCTACGCGCGTGATGCCGGTGTACGCCGGCTGGAGAAGATGATCGGCAAGATCGTGCGCAAGAGCGTGGTAAAAATCCTGCATGATGAAGCCACGCCGATCGAGATCAGGAAGGAGGATCTGGAGTCCTACCTGGGCCATCCCCTCTTCAGGGATGAACGCAACCTCAATGGCATCGGCATCATCACCGGACTGGCCTGGACGAGCATGGGTGGAGCAACGCTGAGTATCGAAGCCGTTCACACCCACAGCTTCAATCGCGGCTTCAAGCTGACCGGTCAGCTTGGCGATGTCATGAAAGAGTCGGCGGAGATCGCCTATGGCTATATTCTCAGCCATGCCGAGGCATTTGATGCCGACCCCGATTATTTCAAGGAGGCCTTCATCCATCTGCATGTCCCTGCCGGGGCGACACCCAAAGACGGCCCATCTGCCGGCGCCGCCATGGCCAGCGCCCTGTTATCCCTGGCGTTGAATCGCAAGCCGGTGCGCAACATCGCCATGACTGGAGAACTCACGCTGACAGGCGAAATCTTTCCTGTTGGAGGGGTTCGCGAAAAAGTGATCGCTGCCCGCCGCGCAGGTATTCGCGAGCTGATTCTGCCGGCAGACAACCAGGGGGATTATGCAGAGATCCCGCAACACATCACCAGGGGATTCAAGATCCACTTCGCCAGCCAGTATGCGGATGTGGCGACAGTGTTATTTCCACAGCGTAAAGCAGGAAAGAGGTAGGTTTTAGGTGATAAGTGTGAGGAGATTCTGCTCCTGGTTACAGGGATCAGACATATAAGAAATGACTGAATCCTCACAGGATCGATCCTTATTCGTTATGTTTTCTCTCTATCAATCCAATAATCTGGTTTTCGATGCTGATGTGCAACAGCAATTATAAATATATGATCTGCTTCAATAGAATACAGCAGTTTGTAAGGAAATTTATGCATCAAACATTTTCTGACATCACCACGTTCTACTGACCATGCTTCTGGATATTCAGACACTCTTATTGCCGCCTTCTTTACCTCCTCTTTGAATCTCCAGCCAAGACCTTCAAACTCAAGTTCATAGAAATGCGTTGCATCTTCCAATTCCAGCTTTGCATATGTTGAAAAGATGACTTTCATTATTTTTCTTTGAATACTTCCTCCATAGGAATTCCTTCAAGCTTTCCGTCTCTATATGCATTCAGTCTTTTCTCTGCTTCTTCAGCCCATATCTCATCGATCTTTCGATCGGGTTCATCAAGGCTTTTCAACAATTCCTCGATTATCATAAATCTTTCTTCTGCTTTAAGATCCTTTGCTTGTTCCAGTATTTCCTTGCTACTCATTTTATCTCACCTCATGCTTTATAAAAACACAATATCAAGCCCAGAGTACAAATTGCCTTACTGTGCGATACCGGTAAGTTACCAATGGATAATGAAGTACAATTTGTAGCACTTATACATTCTACGCTCTGATAACTTAAAACCTAAATCTTAAAACCTAAAACCCCCATAAAACCTCCCTACAACAACCCCAGCAGATACTGCCCGTAGCTGTTTTTGCTTAACATCTCGCCCTGCTGCTGAAGCTGCTGCGCAGTGATCCACTGCTGTCGAAAAGCAATCTCTTCCAGACAGGCGATTTTCAGCCCCTGCCTCTCCTCGATGGTCTGAATATAGTTGCCCGCCTGCATCAGGGATTCATGGGTGCCGGTATCCAGCCATGCAAAGCCGCGCCCAAAACACTCCACATTGAGCCTGCCCTGTTGCAGATAACTGATATTCAGATCGGTGATCTCCAGTTCACCACGCGCAGAGGGTTTGATCTCTGCCGCCAGGTCGCACACCTGCCTGTCATAGAAGTAGAGGCCTGTCACTGCAAAATTGGATTTCGGATTTTCCGGCTTCTCCTGCAGAGAGATTACCCCGCCGCTGTCGTCGAACTCGACGACGCCATAATCCCTGGCGTCACTCACCCTGTATCCAAGAATAGTTGCCTTCCCCTCATCAGCCCGTCTCACTGCAGCATCCATGATATTTTGTAGTCCATGCCCATAGAAAATATTATCCCCTAGAATCAGGGCGCATGAATCGCCATTGAGAAACTCCCTGCCGATCAGGAAGGCCTGGGCCAGCCCTTCGGGCTCGGGCTGCACCGTATAATTCAGCTCAATCCCCCACTGCTCGCCGCTGCCGAGCAACTCCTGAAATGCCGGCAGGTCACGCGGTGTGGAGATGACCAGTATTTCGCGAATGCCGGCAAGCATCAGCACCGATAAAGGATAGTAGATCATTGGCTTGTCATAGACCGGCAGCAGCTGTTTGGAGATGCTGCGCGTTACCGGATAGAGACGGGTTCCTGAACCACCCGCAAGAATAATGCCTTTCATGATATTGATCCGAATTAAAATAGTATCTCAAAAAAAACGTGCTTTAATCGAGTCTGGGCAGGATCGGGATATTTCAAATTCAGCCTGCCCCCAGGCGCTCTCCCTGGTAGCTCTCTGCGGCCACTTCCCGACACCAGTCGAGATGATCGAGATACCACAGAACTGTCTCTCTAAGCCCCGTCTCGAATGTTGCCTGCGGCTCCCAGCCGAGTTCGCTTTTGAGCTTACCGGCATCGATCGCATAGCGAAGGTCGTGACCGGGGCGGTCTTTCACAAAAACCTTCAGACTCTTATGGGGAACATGTGCTGCTTCCGGAAAAAGCTCGTCCATGATACTGCATAGGGCATCGACCACCTGAAGGTTAGTCAATTCGCAGTTGCCGCCAACATTATAAACTTCCCCGGGTTTCCCTTCCTGCAGCACCAGCCAGATGGCCGCACAGTGATCCACGACATAGAGCCAGTCACGAATGTTTCCGCCATCGCCATAGATTGGCAGGGGCTTGCCTTCAAGGGCATTCAGAATCATCAGTGGAATCAATTTTTCCGGAAATTGCCAGGGTCCATAGTTATTCGAGCAGTTGGTCGTCAACACCGGCATGCCATAGGTGTGGAACCAGGCGCGCACCAGGTGATCGGAGGCCGCCTTGGATGCCGAATAGGGAGAATTGGGCGCATAGGGCGTCTCTTCGGTAAACAGCCCCTCGCTTCCGAGGGAGCCATAGACCTCGTCAGTGGAGACATGCAGAAAGCGAAACGATGTCTGCCCGTCACCACCCAACCCGCTCCAGTATTCGCGTGCGCACTGCAGCATATTAGCCGTGCCTGCGACATTGGTCTGGATAAATGCCATGGGCCCATCGATGGAGCGGTCGACATGGCTCTCGGCGGCAAAGTTGACGATGGTCTGCGGTTGATATTGATCCAGCAGCGACTTGATCAGCGCCTCATCTCCGATATCACCCTCGACAAACACATGACGCTCGTTTTCCATAAGATCGGAGATGGTCGCCCGGTTGCCGGCGTAGGTCTGCAGATCAAGATTGACCACACTGACATCCTGTTCGAGTAAAAAACGCACAAAGTTGCTGCCGATAAAACCGGCTCCGCCGGTGACGATGATTGTTTGCATGCTCTATTTCCTACCTGATAATTTGTTTTT
>JAIVTC010000372.1:0-10291 GCA_048629055.1 Candidatus Bathyarchaeota archaeon | reverse complement strand
AGGAACCCACTCTGCAAAATTGATGAACAACGGCGGCTCCTCCGATAAAGACATTGCTGCCGATTTCAACCACTCCGCCGATAGCCACATTGTTGGCGAAAGCGGTGTGATCTCCAACCTTGCAGTCGTGGGCAACATGGCTGTTGTTCATAAAAAAACAGTCGGAACCAATGGTTGTGGCGCCATCAACAACGGCAGCGCGGTGTGCTGTAAACCCCTCCCTGAAGGTATTGCGATCGCCGATTTCCAGCCAGGATACGTTATCCGCATCAAAGCTGGTGTCCTGCGGTATATCACCCAGGACGACATGAGGATGCAATATATTGCCTTCGCCCATTTTCACATAGCGTTGCACCACGCAGTGAGAACCAATCCGGCTGTTGTCGCCAATGGTGACATCATCTTCAATAACGGCAAACGGACCAACAGTGACATTCTCTCCCAGCTTCGCTCCGGAAGCGATGCAAGCTGTTGGATGGATCCTTTGCGTCATACTCTTATCTCCTGGCAACAAAATAATAATCTTTGAGTGGCCAAAACCTCTTTACAAATGAGCCAAATATCAATAATGATTCTCGCAAAGGCGCAAAGCCCGCCAAGAAAAATCTTTGCGTTCTTGGCGTCTTGGCGAGAGAAGATGATCTTTTCCATGCCTCATTAGTCTGAGGCTTGGTCATACTAATGCCTGAAGTGACGCATGCCGGTGAAGAGCATTGCCATATCGTGCTCATCGGCTGCTGCGATGACCTCGTCATCCCGCATGGATCCACCCGGTTCGATCACAGCCCTGATGCCTGCCTTTGCGGCAGCGTCGATGCCGTCGCGGAAAGGGAAAAAGGCATCGGAGGCCATCACCGAGCCTTTCACCTCCAATCCGGCATGTTCGGCTTTGATGCCTGCGATGCGGGCGGAGTTGATACGGCTCATCTGGCCGGCGCCGACACCGATGGTCATGCTGTTTATTGCGTAGACAATGGCATTGGATTTAACGAATTTGGCCACTTTCCAGCCAAACAGCAGATCCCGCATCTCATCTTCCGTAGGCTGGCGTCTGGTGACGACCTTGAGTTCATTGTAGAGCGCCAGATCGGCATTTTGCACCAGCAGCCCGCCGTTGACGCGTTTGAAGTCGAGCCGCTGCTGCGGCTCCCCCCAATGGCCGCATTGCAGCAGGCGGATATTCTTTTTGGCGGCAACGACTTCGGCAGCAGCTGCTGAAATCGAAGGAGCGATGATCACCTCGACGAACTGGCGGTCGACAATCGCCTGTGCTGTTTCCGCATCCAGCTCCTGATTAAAGGCGATGATGCCACCGAATGCAGATTCGGGGTCGGTCGTGTAAGCTTTGTCATAGGCTTCCAAAGCGCTGGCGCCATAGGCGACACCACAGGGGTTGGCGTGTTTGACGATCACGCAGGCGGGGCCATCGGCAAACTGTTTGACACACTCAAGCGCCGCATCGGTATCAGCAATATTGTTGTAGGAGAGCTCCTTGCCCTGCAGCTGTTCAGCATTGGCAATGGTGGTTTCCCCCGCATGCTGTTCGACATAAAAGGCTGCATCCTGATGTGGATTCTCACCGTAGCGCATGCTTTGTTGTTTGCGAAACTGCATGTTGAAAGTACGCGGCAATCCTTCGGCTTTGCCGTTTTCGACGATGGCGCCCAGGTAGTTGGCAATCAATCCATCATAACGGGCGGTGTGTTCGAAGGC
This sequence comes from Candidatus Bathyarchaeota archaeon, assembly GCA_048629055.1. GTDB lineage: Bacteria > Pseudomonadota > Gammaproteobacteria > Chromatiales > Chromatiaceae > Sva-25. The sequence continues at coordinate 8,578 of JAIVTC010000372.1, read as the reverse complement.
GCTGGTCGCCAGTTTGAAACGGGTCTCGTCGGAGAGGGATCCATTGTTTGTATTCATCTCATCGAGCACGGGCTGATAGTCGCCGCTGCTGACGATGGCGGCGACCGATGCATGGTTTTTTGCCGCAGCGCGCAGCATGGTCGGCCCGCCGATGTCGATGTTTTCGATGGCTGTTGCAAGATCGCAGTCAGGCCTGGCGATAGTCTCTTCGAATGGATAGAGGTTGACGCACACGAGGTCTATAGGTGGAATGCTGTTTTCAGACATGACCGCATCATCGATGCCGCGCCGGCCAAGAATGCCGCCATGCACTTTCGGATGCAGAGTTTTTACCCGGCCATCCATCATCTCCGGAAAGCCGGTGTAATCACCAATTTCGATAACAGGAACGCCATGTTCGATGAGAAGTTTGGCGGTGCCGCCGGTAGAGAGGATTTCGACACTGTGTTCATGCAGCGCCTGGGCGAAGTGCACGATCCCGGTTTTATCCGAAACGCTGAGCAGCGCACGGCTTATGGCTGAAGACATGGGTGGTTCTCTCCGCTGAAATAATCAGTCGATGTAATGCTGTTTGAGTTTCTTGCGCAGGGTGCTGCGGCTGATGCCCAGCACCTCTGCAGAGCGGCTCTGGTTGCTGCCTGTGTGCTGCATGACAGATTCAAGCAGCGGCTTCTCAACCTCGCTTAACAGCAGCGCATAGAGACCTTCGCCGGGATGTCCATTGAGGTTTTTGAAATAGGCGTCAACTGCATCACGTACGCAGTCGCGCAGTGGTAGTCCGGCGTTCTCCTTGCGTATTTTGAACTCTTTCGAGTATGTGTTGACGGTGGTGTTATGTGTATGTGTGTCCAAAGTTATTATTGCTGTCATGCTGCCCGTTCCTGCCCAAGGAAATAGTCACGAATCATCTGTTGCTGTACATCAGGTGATTCGGTCAGGAAAACCGCTTTGCGGAATTCTGCACTGTCGGGCTGGCTCCTGCTATACCAGCCAATATGTTTACGCGCTATCTGTACACCATGCTGAGTTCCATAGTGCCGATAGAGCTCCTCCAAATGTTCCAGCAGGATTGAGCAGATCCATTGCGATGATCTGGCCGGGACGAGATGCCCGGTTCGCAGATAGTGATGGATCTCGTCAAAGATCCATGGTCTTCCCTGGGCGGCGCGTCCGATCATGATCGCATCTGCGCCGGTTTGCGCCAATACCTGTTTTGCTTTTTGTGGTGAATCGATGTCACCGTTTGCTATTACAGGGATAGAGAGTTGCTGTTTGGCTTCACGAATAGTGTCATATTCTGCCTCTCCTGTAAATCTATCTGCACGGGTGCGGCCATGAATGGCCACCGCAGCCACACCTGACTGCTCTGCAATCAATGCGATTTTCACAGCATTGCGCTGTTGCTGGTCCCAGCCGGTACGAATTTTCAGGGTGACGGGGGCATCGATTGCCTCTACGGTCGCTTGAAGAATTTCAGCCACCAGTTTCTCATCGCGCATCAAAGCTGAACCCGCTGCAACCCGGCAAACCTTTTTTGCCGGGCACCCCATGTTGATGTCGATGATTTGCGCGCCTCGATCAACATTGATGCGCGCAGCCATGGCCATTTTTCGCGGATCTGTGCCAACGATCTGTACGGCAATCGGTCCTGTCTCGCCGAGGTGATCCAGACGCCGCAAAGATTTTTTACTGCCCCACAGGCTGGTGTCTGCAGTTACCATTTCAGAGACTGCCAGCCCGGCGCCCAGACGACGGCACAACTGCCGGAAAGGGCGGTCGGTAACGCCTGCCATTGGCGCAAGAATCAGTTGATTGCGCAGTGTGTAGGGACCAATCTTCATCAATCAGGAGTTAGCCAAAAACGGGTGAGTCATCCTACTCTTTTTTCATGCGTGCAGAAAGTGATTCATGAACAATTCTTGAGGTTTTTCAATAACTCTGCACAGCATCAAACAATGCGCGGAGTTTTTGAAATTTTTCGAATCATGAATCTTGGGTGTCACGCTGAGATCGGTTATCATGACGAACACAAATTATTGGAGGAAAACTTGATGAAAATTGTTGCATTACTCTGTAGCGGCCTGCTTTCTGTCACTGCCGTTGCTCTGCATGCGGAGACAGCGTCCGCTGCGGCTGCGCTGCCTGCAGTGAAAACAACCGGGGTCGCGTCTGCGCAGATGCCTCCTGCTCAAAAGAAGGCTGATGTTGAGAATCCGGTTGTCATGCTGCAGAAGGGAATGGATAAACTGCTCGATTATCTCAAGGATCATCCTGACGGCGAGGGGCTGGGTGAATTCCTGGCAACTCAAATCTCGCCCGCTTTTGACTTTCCATTCATGGCGAAGGCTGCCGCAGGTAAGTACGGCCGCCAGATGACAGATGCACAGCATCAGCGTCTGGTCAAAAAGCTGCGGGTGATGTTTCTCACCGCCATGGCGGAAAAACTCTCCAGCTATGATGGCCAGGATGTCGTCTATCTGCCGGCGCGGTTTAACAACTTTGACCGCACCACCATCACAGCGTTGATCAATAACCCGGGAGGCTATCCTGGGCGCATCGATTTTCGCGTGCATCTGACCAAAGATGGATGGAAAGTTTTTGACGTTGCCGCCAGCGGACAGAGTGCGATTGCCTTCTACCGCAGCTATTTTCGCAAGGCGATGCGCCAGCAAAAATCATCGGCGCATAGTTAAGGAAGCTCTAATCAAGTCGCTTCGCCTACGTCATACATGGATGTATAAGTGTCGCCAGAGGCAGGCCGTTCCTGCGTATCCAGATTCCCTTTCTCCCGAACCCCCATCCCATGGACTTATTCAGAGGTTCCTTAACAGATGAGTGACTCCAGGCGTCTTGGCCTGGGCATGAGCATTCTCGCCTGGGGATCGCTGTTGTTGTTATTGAGCTGGTTTGCTGCTGACTATCTGCAGCTGCAGCGCAATCCAAACAGCGAGGTGGAAGTCACGCATACTGCGCAAGGCATTCCACAAGTCACGCTGCTGCGCAATTATTCAGGTCACTATGTGGCGACAGGCGCCATCAACGGCTCGGCAGTGACCTTTCTGATTGATACCGGCGCCACGGATGTCGCCATCGATGAGCGCCAGGCAGTGCAGCTTGGACTGAAAAAGGGACCGCCGGTTATGATCATGACGGCCAATGGCAGGGTGAAGGGGTGGCGCACGCTGTTGCGCAAGGTTGAACTCGGGTCAATTGAGATGCGGGCTGTTCCGGCAACTATTGTCCCTGATCTCCATGGAGAAGCGCTGTTGGGAATGAGCTTTCTCAAGCGCCTGACAATGATTCAGCGTGGCAGGGAGTTGACTCTGAGGCAGGAGTGACAAACATAAAAAACGGGTGGCGGAAATTCCGGCACCCGTCTTATGACCTGTTGGAGATGAGGCAAAAATTAAAATACCAATAAATGCCTCATCCCTTGGCCCTCAGCTTTACAATGTATCTTTCAGCGCCTTCAATGCAACGACCTTGATGCCAAGATGTGCAGGTTTTGCAGCGATCTTGAGTGGTTCGCCGGTTGACGGATTGCGGCCCATGCGTCCTTTGCGCGCAGGTTTTTTGACGCGGGTGATTTTAACGCCGGTATCGGGGATCTGGAACTCACCAGAACCGTTTCGCTTGATGTGGCGGGTGACAAGATCGCCAAGAGAGCCGAATACTGCGACGACATCTTTCTTGGTTAGGCCTATATCATCAGCGATTGACGCGACGATATCCGCCTTGGTCATCTTATTGCGGATTGCCGGTAGCTTTTTGACAGCTGGTTTTTTTGCGGCGGATTTTTTTGCAACTTTCTTCTTTGTAGCCATGAATGACTCCTCCTCATAATTTTGATATTTGTCAACGAAGATATGACGTCATGGAAACTACCATACTCACGGGGTGTTTGATAGATAAATATGACGTTTTATTCTATTTGTGTTAAAAAAAGGCAGTTATTTGTATAGCGAAACCATTTTTTCAGTTGCGAGTCGTGCGGCAAGAAACCGATTATTGGAGTTTGTGAATCCATGAAAATAGTGGCTGTTGGCATAGCGACTCTGGATATTATCAACCGGGTTGAGCGCTATCCGGATGAAGATAGTGAGGTTCGGATTTTGTCGCAGCGGCGATGCCGTGGCGGCAATGCAACCAATACGCTGACTGTGCTGTCTCAGCTTGGGCACGACTGCGCCTGGGCAGGGGTATTGCCACAGGGTTCTGATGCAGCCTATATTGAGGAGGTTTTGCGCGGGCAGCAGATTGATCTCCGCCATGTGCGCCACCTGACTGCAGGCAAGCTGCCCACCTCCTATATCACCCTCAGTGAAGAGAGTGGCTCCAGGACGATTATGCATCTGCGTGATCTGCCCGAGTATCGTGCAGAGTGGTTTCTTGAAGACGTTGATCCTGGTGAGTTTCAATGGATCCATTTTGAAGGCAGGGATCCTGATGAGCTGGGTGTGATGCTGAGCAGTCTCTCCGGAATCGAAAGCTTGCGCGTGAGCGTTGAGATAGAGAAGCCGCGTCCCGGCATCGAGGCGTTGTTTCACCTGCCGGAGGTGTTGCTGTTTTCGCGCCACTATGCGCTGTCAGTGGGATGCGGCAACGCGGAGTCCCTGTTGAAGGGGCTAGCGCAGCAGTTGGGTGAACAGCGGCCGCTGCTGTTTTGTGCGTGGGGTGATCAGGGGGGCTGGGCGCTTGACCGGCAAGGGGAGTTGCTGCATGCTGCGGCAGTCAGGCTTCCCGCAATCGTTGACACTGTCGCTGCAGGTGATGTCTTCAATGCAGCCGTCATTCATGCGCTTTCCGCAGCAGCGACTCCCATGGAGGCGCTTGAGCAGGGATGCGAGTTGGCAGGACGCAAGTGCTCCATGGAGGGTGTGGAGGATATTTTCCGCTAATGCAGCTCTCCGGTGAGTTATTTGGTGCGGATTTTGTGATGGCCTGCGGCATCGCCTACGGGGCGGTTGTGCTCGCTGCAGTGCGTCACGCGCCATGGCGCAAACTGCTTGGCAGCAATAATTCATCGCTCCTGTTTGGATCCCTGGCGCTCATCATGCTTCTCTGGTCCATGCGTGTAGAGATGATGGCCGGGGTAGCGTTTCATCTGATCGCAATGACACTGTTGACGCTGATGGTTGGCTGGTGTTTTGCGATACTCGGCGGCAGCCTGGTGTTGGCAGGCGTCATCATCGCTGGCTTCGGCGACTGGGGCGGATATTTCCCCACGGCGCTGGTTGCCGTGCTGCTGCCGGCGTCTCTCACCTGGATCCTGCTGTTGCTGGCGCGCGCCTGGCTGCCGCATAATTTCTTTATCTATGTGCTGTTGAACGGATTCATGGCGGCCGGATTGATTGCAATGTTTGCGGCTTATACGACGTCGCTGCTGTTGCTCTACGCCGCACACATAGATCCGGCGATCCTGGCGTATAACTACTACCCCTGGATTCCGCTGATGTTTTTTCCCGAAGCAATGCTCAATGGCTGGATCATCACCATCCTGGTGATACTCAAACCGGCATGGGTGTTTACATTCAGCGACGAAGATTATCTGCATGGCAAGTAGGATGCTGACAGCTCCTAAACTTGATAGCTGCTCGATACTAACCTATGCTTGGGGATAAGAGGCAAAGACCGGAGGAGGTCTTTGTCGGAGAAGTGAGGCGGCTTGATAAGCCGCTCTGTTCTCTGATTGCCGCGAGCGAATAAATAATAATTTCCCGGAGGAAAATAATGAGTGACTCGCTTGATCCAGTTGTTCTTAATATGCTGTATGTCTTTTTTGGCGGTGTGCTGACGCTGTTTTTTATGTGGACGGGTTGCAAGCTTTTCAGTCATCTTGTCAGTTTCAGTATTCCGGATCAGTTGCAGGAAGGCAACGTGGCCGTCGGCCTGATGATCATGGGGATGTTTATCGGCATCGGTACAGCGCTGGGACTGGTCGTCGGGCTGGGGTTGAACTGAGATGCCGCGCGCACTGTTGTGGCTCCTGGCGCCGTTGATTCCCGCAGTTGCACTGGCTGCAGTCAAAGATCCTCCATTGTCGGATAAAAAATGGAGCAGCAAGTATGACCACCATTTCCGCAAATACTCCAAACGCTATTTCGGTCCAAATTTCGATTGGCGCTGGTTCAAGGCGCAGGGGATCGCGGAGTCAGGCCTCAAGCCGAAAGCCAGGAGTCGAACGGGAGCTGTAGGAGTTATGCAGATTCTCCCTTCAACCTATCGAGAGATCAAGCGAAGTAACCCTCTCCTGCAGAGTATCAAAACGCCACGCTGGAATATTGCAGCAGGCATCTACTATGATCGCTACATGTACAAGCGCTGGGGTGAGAGTGAATTAGACTCCAATGAGCGTCTGGCATTCGCCTTTGGCAGTTACAATGCCGGTTTTGGCGGGATGAGGAAAGCCTATAAAAAAGCGAACAAGGTGCATGCAAAAATCGAAACCTGGGATCAGGTTTCATCTTTCTCTTCGAAGGAGACGCGTCACTACGTCAAGCGAATTCGTGGTCTCATGGATGGAGTAAAGTGATTGATTGAACATTTTTCCTTCTGAACATTCTCCATAAAATAATGCCGGGATTATCCCGGCGTTATTGCATGGGCGGGTACTGGCTATCGTGGATAGTCGTTGCCATAAGGCATCGGAGGCCTGCCGTCATAATCACGCGGTTGAGCAGATGGACCTCTATATTGAGCGGGAGCTCTCTCATAACCATAGGGTGCATCACCTCTGCGTCCATAACCCTGCGGAGGCCTGGGGGCCGGGCGGCGTTGCTGCCGCATTGCCGGCGCTGATGATTTGGCATTCATTGGCGCAGCCGGCAGATTGTCGATGGCGCTGTCCATGCGTTTTTGCATCTCATCTCTATACTGCTGTCGACGTTTTTCCTGCAACGCCCGGCGCTGTTGCATCTCCTGGCGTCTCTTCTCATAGCGCTGTTGCTGCTCGGCCGTTGGCATTTGTGCGCCTGCGCGCGTCGGCATATCCTGATCCTGTGAACGCTTTTGTATTTCAGCGCGGCGGGCTTTTCTGTGCTCCATTGCTGCTTGTCGACGGGCTTCAATCTGCTTCAGCCACTCCTCCCTGCTCATTCGGGTTGGTGCCTGCATTGGTGCTCGATCCTGTTCTCCGCGTTGATCGACAACTGCCTCTTTTGCTTCACCAGCTTTGACTGCGGTCTGCTGAGGTTTCTCTTTAGCGGCGCTTGCTGCTTCAGCGACGGCTGGTGTGGGTTGCTGTTGTTGGGATTCAGCATCCATCTTTTGCATCTCTTTCATCGCTGCCTGGTGGCGGGCATCGGCTTCTTTACGTCGCTGCTCCATCTCTTCAGCGGCGGCCTTAAAACGCTCGTCAGCCTCCTTGCGCTGTTTTGCAATATCAGTTTGCACAGCTGCTTCAGTCTCAGCCTGCTGCTTCTCCATTGCGGCGCGTTTTTCACTTATCTCTTTCTCTATTGCCTGACGACGCTCCTCAGCCCCTTTACGACGCTGCTCCATCTCTTTCATTGCGGCCTGGCGACGCTCTTCAGCATCTTTACGCATCTTGTCGGATTCTGCAGCAGCAGCCGGCATGGCTTTGCTCTGCTCAGCTGGCGCCGGTGTTTTTTCGGCGGCTGCTGTTGCGCTTTCAGCCTGTTGTTGAGTACGCTTTTCGTCTAGTTTTTTTCTGGCGGCTTCATAGCGCTCCTGCGCTGCTTTGCGTCGCTCTTGCATCTCTTTCTGCATTGCCTGGCGACGCGCATCGGCCTCTTTACGACGCTGATCCATCTCTTTCATTGCGGTCTGACGGCGCTCTTCAGCAGCCTTGTGCATATCATCAGCGGGAAGAGCGGGTGTGGTTGCTGCAGCTTCCGGTGCCTTTGCGGCAGCAGGTGTTGATTCCTGCTGTTGGGCAGCCGGTTGTTGCTGTGCGGCCTGCATGCGTTTCTGCATGGCAGAGCGTCTCTCTGCGGCTGCCTTTTGTGCAGCCTGCTGCTGCGCCTGGGCTTGCTTGCGCAGATCTTCGACTGCTGCAGCTGGAGCGGCGGCAGGAGTCGCATCTGCAGTTGGAGCCGCCTCCTGTTTTGCAGCATCAACAGCGGCTGCTTGAGGCGCTGATGATTCGGCTGTCTGCCAGGGTGGAGTTGCTGGTATGTCGCAACCAATTTTCTGTGCGCGTTGCTGGTAAACTTTGTATTGTTCGTTGCGGTATGTGTTCCACTCTTCGGCAGACATGGTCTGCATCTTTGTTTTATGGGCGGCGCGTTCCTCATCCGTCATGAGTGAGGCCGAGCAGTTTTCTGCTGCAGCCATGGATGGAGCGACTGATAGAATTGCGGCGACAGTCGACGCCAGTAAGGTGTGTTTAAGCTGCATTGTTATCTCCGGAGAATTACGAACTGCATAGAACTCGAAAGAATATCATATTTTTTGTTAATTATTTAATTCCATGAGATTCCACGAAAAGAATCCTGGCAGGAAACAGGCTTTCACAGATGCAAGATCATTCACACACGCTGCAGGCGGTCATAGAGTGTATACAAAAGTCACCGCAATCAGGGAGTGCGTTGATCCTCTATGCCTTGATGAACACCAT
>JAIVTC010000371.1:0-2816 GCA_048629055.1 Candidatus Bathyarchaeota archaeon | reverse complement strand
AAAGGTGCAGGATAATCGAATAAATAGAACAACTCCTGTCATCCGGCTTCACAAAGCAATGACCGGCGAAAATTTTATCACTTATTTCTGGGACATGAAACTACTCCTATCAAAAAAAACATCACCGTCTTCAGGATAATGCGGGTATATTCAAACCATCCGTAAAAACCGACTTACTTTTCAGGTTTCTTCTTGGCTTTCTCTGCCTCCTCCTGGGCTTGAATGGCCGCTAACGCTGCCGCTGCAGCGGCCTGGCGTTGAATTTCGCTGGTTGCCTTCGCATCGTTTTGCCGGTCTGCACCCGCCGCTTGTGTGCTGGCCTTGCTGCCGGGCTCCGGCGGCATGTACACGGTCACATTTCGATGCGCAAACTCGATGCCTTCTTCCTTGAACGCTTCCTGCATGAGGTGATAAACTTCTTTGCGGATGGCAAATTGATCGCCCGGCTTGGTTTTGTATTTAACCCGCATGATCATGGCCGAGTCATCCATCTCCCGCACGCCCTGGGATTTGATCGGTTCCAGCAGTTTGGGCCCCAGCTCGGGGTTTTCCATGATTATTTTGTAGACTTTTTTCTTGATAATCTTGCGAATTTTTTCCACGTCGGCGTCGTAGCGCACCCGGAAGTCGAGCTTCATGATGACATAGTCGCGGCTGAGGTTGGTCACCAGCTTGAGGTCGCCGAAAGGGATAAAATAGACCATGCCCCGCGGGTTGCGCAGCCTGAGGGAGCGCAGTGAAATGTGCTCCACCGTTCCCTTGGTGCCGGCGCACTCCAGATAGTCGCCGACCCTAAAGGCATCGTCCATGAGGAAAAAAACCCCTGAGATAATGTCCCTGACCAGGGTCTGGGCGCCGAAGCCGATCGCCAGGCCGAAGACACCGGCGCCGGCAATCAGGGGGCCGATGTTCACTCCCAGGGCCGATAGAACAATCAGGCTGGCCATGACGATGATGACCACCAGCATGAACTTGCGCAGCAGCAGCAGCAGGGTGGCGATGCGCGAGCCGCCGGCGCCGCCCTCTTCCTGTTCCTCATCCTCCTCCGGCATTTCCTGCTGCATCCGGCGCATGATCGCAGCGTTTATCAGGCCCCAGGCAACGTAACAGATCAGCACGACCACCAGGATCTTTATCAGGGACCTGACCACCGCCTCCCCGATCGGGAGATCAAGGTTCCAGATGTCCAGGATCCAGAAAAACAGCAACACCGCCAGGGCCAGACGCAGGGCGCTGCGCAGCGGACCTTTCATGCGGTCGAGATCCAGGTGCCCGCCGGGGGCCGATTTGTCCTCTGAGGCTTCGCCGGCCGGCGGCCGGGCGGCTTCAGTCTCAACAGCATCTTCCGGCGCGTCGGATGTCGCTTCGGCAAGCACGATCTGCTCTTCAGGCTGCTCCACGATGCCGAAAGCCGCCTCCAGAATCAAGCGCAGGATCCAATCCAGCAGGAAGTAAAGGGGTACCATCAGCAAGGTCAAGATCCCCTGTCCCGAGGCAGTTCCCAAAATTGCGCTGATGATGCCAGAAGCCAATAACAGTAAAACAGCAAAGATGGCAAAGTGATACCACTTTTGAGCCAGTCGGTAGCGCAGGCTGGATTCCGGCAGACCCTGGCTGAAGGCGGTGGCCGCCTCTTTGCGTTTCTGCAGAATCATCCAGATGATCATTCCGCCCGCGATTAATGCGGCCAGCGTACCGAACTTGATGTTTGTCAGCTCAGTGGCGCCCGCCAGGCTAAGCACACCTTTGGTCACATTGCCGAAGCAGATAACGAAGGTCAGCGCCATGAGCCAGTAGTGTAAATATAACGCTGTTTGGTCGCTGAACGGCAGAAACCGCAGATTTGAAACGCGCGGGGCCAGGAAAAACCGCAATGCCAGGTAGGCACCCTGGAAGAATACCAGGCCTGCCAGGTAAGCGGCCAGAAGGATGCGCTGGCCGGCGGTGCGGTCCAGGAAAAGGAAAAAAAGAATCACGGCCGCGACGATGAAGATGACGATGGCCGCAAAATCCAGCAGGCTCCGCATGGACAGGGCCCCGATTTTCGCGATCCATCCGGAAGGCACGCTCGATGTGATGCGGCGCCGCGCCGCTGTGGTGTAAAGCACAAACAGCCATTCGATCAGCAGGGCGCCGGCCAACACAGCAGCAACACTTAAAATGACGCCGGCCACGCTTTTGGTTCCGCGCTCTCCCCTGCCAAGAAAGGTGTATATGCCCGCCATTTCTTTTGGTATAGCGCTGCCGCCGGAGCGCAGAAATTCAATGCGGGCCTGCAGCAAAGCGGTCAGGTTTTTTATCTTATGGATGAAACCGGCGATGCCTTCCGGTTTTGCCTCGACGGTCGTCTCTTGCTGTGCCTGCAACTTGAGCTCATCAATTAATAATCGTCGCACCTGCTCGTCACTGAGACCGGCAACGATATGATCGATGTTTTCTGCGCTTAGGGGCTGGGGAACCGAAACGTTTTCGGTATTTTTTGCATCTGCCCGTTTCTTGCCGGTTTTGAGCAGTAAGGGATTTAGGGACCAGGCAGTTGAGGTCAGTACAAAAATAAGAAAAGCTATCCCCACAAAGACTTTTAAATTTTTCGAGCGCAATTTGCATCTCCTTTCTTTTATTTTTCAGGCACGCAGGATTTTTCCCGGCCGAGACGCTACAAACCTGAGCCGGATCTCACCGTCTGATGGAAATTATCCGAAAAGAAATCTTTTTCTTTCTAAACCCGCACGATCTTCGAGGCACCATGAACCGGTATCAAAACCACTACGATCGGCAAGAGTTAATCGGCAGCACATTGTCCCATATTCATCTAA
>JAIVTC010000370.1:0-7538 GCA_048629055.1 Candidatus Bathyarchaeota archaeon | reverse complement strand
TTTTATCTTTGCTGCCGATCCAGGTCGAGAAGGTGCCATACACCCAGCTGCCTGCAACCAGTGAGTTGAGTGGTTTTTCACGGATGTTATGATCCAGATCTGCATACGTGGTGACTCTGATTTTGTCACTTTTGATCAATGCCTTGTAGAGTCCGTCGAGGAAATAGCGGCCATTGTTGGGGTAGTATTCCCAGGCATTTTCACCATCGAGAATGACAGAAATGATATATTTGCCGGCATCTTTTCCGAGGCCGTCAGCAATCGTTTCGAGATGTTTGACAAAGTCAGCCACTGCATCATCTGCATGCCAGTCGCTGTACTCGAAACCGATCAGATCAGAGAGTCCGTCGTCACGGAAATAGATCCTGGTGTGCAAATCATTGAGCCTGTAGGGCATAAACAGGGGGCGCACCCCGGTCGCATTATCAGGATTGCAATCGGAGTCCTTCTTGCAACTGTTCCTCCAGGTTGCTTCACCTGATGCAGTCCACTGGATATGCATCTCATCGAGTTGAGCGATCGCATCATCGCTGAGACCGCCTTCAGAGAGCCATACGCCTTTGGGTTTGTGGCCAAAATATTTCTGAAAAACTTTAATCCCCTGTTGCAGGTGCCAGCGGGAACGCTCGGCTCCCCCCGGGTATTCGCTGTGCTCCGGCGCAGGATCATCAGGCTGGGTGTCACGCATGTTGGAGAAATCATTCAGCAATGGAACAATTGGATGCGCATAGGGGGACATCGAGAGTTCTATCTGGCCGCTCTTAGCCAGCGCCTTGTAACGCGGGATCAATCCCGCCATCGCCTCATGAATCACCTCCATCAGCACTCTGCGATCCTGCTGTGAAAACTGCTTTCCCTTCTCCATCAGTGACTTCACGGTATCACTCTGCTTCAGGGAGCAGCCCAGCCAGGCGATGTGATACCACATCAGCAGGTCGATGAAAAACTGCTCATGCAGGTAGTCGAGGCAGAAACTGCGCATTTCAGGGAGATCTCCCGGCATATCATCAAAGATATGGCTGAGCATGCGGAAGTGCTTGTAGGGATCAATCATGCGTGGAGCATGCGCCCTGCGGCAGGCGCTGATCAGTTGCTGGCGTCCTTCGGGGGTATCCGGTATTGGCGTCACGCCCGCCAGGGTATTGAGCAGCGGGTCATGCATGGCGGCGCCATCTTTGAGGTATGCTCCCAATTGACGAGAGTAGTCATCCAATTGCTCCAGCAGGATCGGCGCAAAATTGACCACTGTGCGCATCTGCGGGTTGTTCTCCAGATGAGCGGCCATATCGGTATAATCCTTGATGCCATGCAGATAGACCCACGGCAGGCGATATTCACCATCCAGGCCTTCCTGGTAGTAGGGTTGGTGCATGTGCCAGCAAAGCACAAGGTTGACAGGTCGAGTCATGGGACTGTTTCCGGGATTAAGGGATGAGGCAGAAATTAAAGTACCAGGAGGTGCAGTATTTTTGTTTGTGGTTTTTGTTGCCACGTCGGGCGCATAGTGAACTATGTAACCAAAGCGGCGACGAAAAGCACGCACAAAAAGGCAAGCAAGATTGGTATTTTAATAAATGTATCATACTTAAGATGAGATGCCGGTGAAGAGGTTTTGTCCGAGCATCTCCGGAGTCACCATGACCACGCCCTTTTTGGTGACATGAAAGCCCCTGCGTCTGTCTTCATCGTGATCAACGCCAATTTCGGTGTTTTCGGCTATAAAGCAACCCTTGTCAATGACGGCCTTGAGGATGGTGCAATTTCTGCCAATGTCGACCTTTGGGAGGATAACGCTGTCTTTGACATTCGCATAGCTGTGGATCATCGTGCCGAAGAAGATCACCGAACGTTTGACGCGGGCGCCGGAGATAATGACTCCCCCGGCGACCATTGAGTCAATCGCTTCACCGCGTCGTCCTTCGTCGTCAAAAACAAACTTTGCCGGTGGATGCTGGGTCTGATAGGTCCAGATCGGCCAGTTGCGGTCGTAGAGATTGAGTTCCGGATCCACAGAGCAGAGATCCATGTTGGCTTCCCAGTAGGAGTCGACTGTCCCCACATCACGCCAGAAATCAGGATTGCCCTCCTCGTTGAGGAATGGATAGGCGATCGCCTTGTGGTTTTTAATGGAGTTGGGAATGATGTCCCTGCCGAAATCATTTGATGATGCTTCGTCATCGGCATCGTGCATCAGGGCATTGTAGAGGAATGATGAGGAGAAGATATAGATTCCCATGGATGCCATTGCAGTGCCGGGTTTGCCGGGGATGGAATCAGGCTCGGAGGGCTTTTCGGTGAACTTGGTGATATTCAACTCTTCGTCGACTGACATCACCCCAAAACCGGTTGCCTCCTCACAGGGGACTTCAATACAGCCGACAGTGAGATCCGCTTCGGAGAGAACGTGCTTCATCAGCATCTTGGAGTAATCCATGGTGTAGATGTGATCCCCTCCAAGCACGATGACATAATCCGGAGAGTGGCGGTGCATGATATCGATATTTTGATAGAGGGCGTCTGCAGTCCCCTTGTACCACTCCTTCTTAGCGGTGCGCTGTTGAGCAGGCAGTATCTCGACAAATTCACCAATTTCGGCGCGCATAAATCCCCAGGCGCGGTGCAGGTGACGAATCAGCGAGTGGGATTTGTACTGCGTCAGCACCCCGATGCGTCGCAGGCCGGAGTTGATGCAGTTGGAGAGTGCGAAATCAATAATGCGGTATTTGCCACCAAATGGCACTGCAGGTTTTGCCCGCCATTTGGTCAATCCTTTGAGGCGTGATCCCTCGCCGCCGGCAAGCACCAGCACCAGCGTCTTGCGCGTATATTCGGTTGCAGTTTTGGTTTCGACATAATATTGATAGAGCTTGCTTTGGGTGACCTTTGATGACTCTTTGGCCATGATTATGACTCCGTATCATTTGTGGCGTATGTACAACAATTTTCCTTGAACAATTTCTTTGCGTTAAGGGATGAGGCAGAAATTAAAGTACCAGGATGTGAAGAATTTCTGTTCGTGGTTTTTGTTGCCGCGTCGGGCGCATAGTGAACTATGTAACCAAAGCGGCGGCGAAAAGCACGGACAAAAAGGCAAGCGAGACTGGTATTTTAATAAATGCATCATCCCTAACCTAGCTATTCTCTTGCAAACCCTGATTGAGTGCAAACTCAATTATCCCTTTCAGGCCGGTATTTTCATCTGTGACCAGATAGAGGGGGGTTTGTATGGCCAGTGAACTCATGCGCCCCTTGTCCAGAAACGCATCGAGAAAAAATTCGGACTGCAGCCAGTAGGCTGTCTTTGCCGTGACACCGCCAACCAGGTAGATTCCCCCGGTGGGGCGGAACATCAGCACGATATTGCCGGCAAAGGCGCCAAAAATGGTGGCATAGAGTCGCATCGCCGTTACTGCAGCAAGATTATTTCCCTGCATAGCCTGTTCATTGACCCATCCCGCTGTGATCTCGCGACCATTCGCCTCCTTGCAAAAGTTGTATAAGTCTATCAACCCCGGACCCGAGAGAATTCGTTCATAGGAGACACGGTCATATTTTTTTTCGAGGTAGTCATACAACTCCTCCTGTATATCATCTCTGGGGGCGAAATCGACGTGGCCCCCCTCGGTTGCAAAGGCGCGGAAATTCGTTTGCAGCCAGTGCATATAGGCGACGCCAAGACCGGTTCCTGCACCGATGACTGCACGCGGGCCCTGAGGCTCCAGCGGAGCATGATTGAGAGTGATCAGTTTTGATGCATCGACGACCGTTGTTCCCAGCGCCGCAGCCTGGAAATCATTGATAAAGATAACTTCCCTGATATTGAACTGTTCGCCGAGATGCTTTCGCCGCAGAGTCCAGTCGATATTGGTCAGTTTGACACTCCCACCCTTGACCGGAGCTGGAAGGGCGAGACACAGCAGAGAGATTGCGGAAATTTCACCGCATTCGCCAATAAAGGCTGCCAGCAGGGTTTCAAAGTCTGTAAACAGTGCGTTGACATAGCTTTTCTGCTGTCGGATCACGGCTTTTCCTGTTGCTGGACGCTCGATCCATGCCAGGCGACTGTTGGTGCCGCCAATGTCAGCAACGATGATGTTCATGAATACAGTATGATCATTTTGAAGTTAACTCTTATCAGCATACATTGTAAATGTGACAAACGCGTTGAGCTGGATCACATATCATGAGATATGTTGACGGCAATAATCGATTAATCCTGCGGTGGAGTTGTCATGCTTTCCAACCGGTGCGTCAGACTCAAGCTCTTTTTCGATGACTCCCGCCAGCTGCTTGCCCAGTTCGACGCCCCACTGGTCAAAAGAGTTGATGCCCCAGATCACTCCCTGCACGAATATCTTGTGCTCGTAGAGGGCGATCAGACTGCCCAGGCTTTGCGGAGTCAATTTGTCGATCAGGATCGTGTTGGTTGGCTTGTTGCCGGGAAAGACCTTGTGTGCTACCAGTGAGTCAGGGGTATCTTGCGCCACTTCAGCGGCGGTTTTTCCCTTCATCAGCGCTTCAGTCTGTGCCAGGCAGTTGGCCAGCAAAATTGTATGATGCTCTCCAATCGGGTTGTGCGATTCGAGTGGAATAATAAAGTCTGCAGGGATCATCTGGGTTCCCTGGTGAATCAGCTGATAAAAAGCATGTTGGCCATTGGTGCCGGGCTGTCCCCAGATGATCGGGCCGCTGTCATAATCGAGCGTTTCTCCACCGATAGTAACCCGCTTGCCGTTGCTCTCCATGTCAGCCTGCTGCAGATAGGCTGGCAGCAGACGCAGGGTATGATCATAGGGCAGAATGACCTGGCTTGTGGCGGCAAAAAAGTTGCGATACCAGACGCCGATCAACGCCATCAGCACCGGCAGGTTTTTGTCAAAGGGAGTGCCCCGGAAGTGGAGATCCATCTCGTGGGCGCCATTGAGCAGCTGTTTGAAATTCTCCATTCCAATGGTGAGCGCAATGGGCAGGCCAATGGCCGACCAGAGTGAATAGCGTCCACCGACCCAGTCCCAGAATTCAAACATGTTGTCGATGTCGATGCCAAAAGCTTTGACAGCAGCAGTGTTGGTCGAGACAGCAACGAAATGGTGTTTGATGGCCTCTTCATTGTTGCCGCAGTGATCCAGGAACCACTGACGGGCTGTATGCGCGTTGGTCATGGTCTCCCTGGTGGTGAATGTCTTGGAGGCGATGATGAACAGCGTGGTGTCGGCATTGAGCTTGTTGAGCGTCTCCATCATGTCGGAGCCATCGACATTGGAGACGAAATGGGCATGCATCCCCTCTATCCAGTAGGGCTTGAGGGCGGTTGTCACCATGTGCGGGCCAAGATCCGAACCGCCGATGCCGATATTGACAATATCTGTGAATTTTTCGCCGTTGAAACCCCTCAGGGTTCCATCATGGAGGGCCTCTGTGAAGTTCTGCATCTGCTGCAGTACACGGTTGACCCCGGGCATCACATCATCCCCGTCCACCATGATGGGGGTATTGGAGCGGTTGCGAAGAGCGACATGCAATACTGCGCGCTGTTCGGTGGCGTTGATTTTTTGACCCGAGAACATCTGCTCGATAGCATCATCGAGATGAATCTCTGTCGCCAGCGTTGTCAGTAGTTTGAGAGTCTCATCAGTGATCCGGTTTTTCGAGTAATCCAGCAGCAGTTCATTGAACTGCAGCGAGTAGCGATCGAATCGATCACTCTCCTGATCAAACAGATCGCGCAGCTGCAGTTTTTCGAGCTGTTGATAATGGGCTTGAAGCGCGCTCCAGGCAGGGAGTGTTGTCAGTTGTGGCGTACTCATGTTGCTTTACCAAAAATACAAATGGTTATTGCGTTGGGGTATAAGGGATGAGGCATTTATTAAAATACCAATCTCGCTTGCCTTTTTATCCGTGCTTTTCGCCGTCACTTTGGTTACATAGTTCACTATGCGCCCGACGTGGCGCCAAAAACCACGAACAAAAATTCTGCACATCTTGGTACTTTAATTTCTGCCTCATCCCTAACTTCTTACAAATCCCGTGTTAATGCCGTGTCATTGCGAGGGAGTCTAAGCGACCGCGGCGCTCATTTTGCCTGGAGCAAAATTGAACGCACTTTGTGCGATCCGAAGGGTAAATTACAAGGATGTAATTTATAATCCCAATCCAGATTGCCGCGTCGCCTCCGGCTCCTCGCAATGACATCTGTTTTAACAAAATGCATTCAATGCACAGAGTTATAGCAATGTTACGCAGGACACGGCACCTCAATGGGTTCAAGCTTCCAGATCTCGTTGTTATAGTCAGAGATGGTGCGGTCAGTGGAGAAAAAACCACTGCTGGCTGTATTCCTGATGCTCATCTGGATCCAGTGCTCCTGATCGCGGAAAGCTGCGGCCGCCATCTCCTGTGCATCGATATAGCTGCCGAAGTCCGCCAGGGTCATCCACGGATCATGGGGTGTTTTCAGCGAGGCGATGAGATCATTGAAAATGCCCGGCTCATAGGTGTTGAAGTGTCCGCTCTCGAGCAGCCCCATGACGGCGGCGAGCCGTGGTTCATTATCGATCAGCGCCTGGGGATTATAGCGATAGCGGAGCTCCTCGACTTCATTCTCTCGCAAGCCAAAGAGGAAAAAGTTCTCCTCTCCGACGGCATCGAGGATCTCGATGTTGGCGCCATCGTAGGTGCCGATCGTGACTGCGCCGTTCATCATGAATTTCATGTTGCCGGTGCCGGACGCCTCTTTTCCGGCAGTCGAAATCTGCTCCGAAAGATCGGCGCCGGGGGCGATGATCTCCATGCTCGAGACGCAGTAGTTGGGGAAAAAGACAACTTTCAGCAGGTCTCCAACGTCCGGATCATTGTTGACTACATTGGCGACATCATTGATCAGCTTGATGATGTTTTTCGCCATGACATAGCCTGGCGCTGCCTTGCCGCCAATGAGAACGCAGCGTTTGGTCCAGTTGTGGGTGTCTCCATGCTTGATGCGGCTGTAGAGATGGATGACGTGCAGGATATTTAATAGTTGACGCTTGTATTCATGAATACGTTTGACCTGGACGTCAAACATGGCGTCGATGCTGAATTTGACATCGCACTCCTGCTCGACAAGATCTGCCAGCCGCTGTTTGTTGTGCTGTTTGACCTGGCGCCAGCGCTGCTGGAACTTTGCGTTCTTTTTTGAAGCATAGCCATCGAGTGCTTTAATCCTGGATAGATCGGCTATCCATTCGTCGCCGATCATCTCGGAGACCAGTTCTGTCAGCAGAGGGTTTGCGTGGGCGATCCAGCGGCGAGGCGTCACGCCATTGGTCTTGTTGTTGAATTTCTCAGGCCACATCTGGTAAAAGTCATGGAACAGTCCGCTTTTGATCAGTGCGGAGTGCAGCGCCGCCACGCCATTCACGGAGAAACTGCCGACGATCGCAAGGTAGGCCAGGCGCACTGACTTTTGATCGCCCTCTTCAATAATCGACAGACGCTGCATCCGCGAGACGGCGCCTGGCCAGCGCATTGCGACCTGATGCAGGAAGTCCGCATTGATT
>JAIVTC010000369.1:0-5046 GCA_048629055.1 Candidatus Bathyarchaeota archaeon | reverse complement strand
ATGCTTGCACGGCCTTGCCGAGCCACTGCTGATGCAGTTGATGCAGTTGTTTGACAAGAGGAGTGGCAAAACGGAGACGCCGCAGCAATTCAGCAGGTTGCCGGTCAAGTTGCTGTAGACGCTGCAGAAGCAGCGGGGAGAGCCTGCCAACCGGCGAGATTGGTTGGTCGAGTTCGTCGATGAGAAAGTGAACAAAATCATCATCGAGCGCATCGGTGTCATTGTTCGACAGCCGGGCGAGACGCTGCAGTGAAATAAGGTGATTTGTCATTTGCTGAGCGAGGAAAAGTCAGTACCGGTGGCAAGGTCAAATTTTTCGTCGAGTTCCAGCTTGCGAATCAGGCTGTCAACCAGCGCCTGGCCATGTTCACGCTGTACTTCGGCAAGAATCAGCCGCACAGCATTGCGATTGTAGCCGCTGCCGAACTGCAGTTGTTGCTGGATAAGTTCCTGAGCGCGTTGTGGAGTCATAGTGATAAAGTTGAGGTGGGAACAATCATCGATTACGGAATTAAGTGACTTCAAGTGTAACTATTCAGCTCACCCGAGGTCGCCACTGCTGCCGGGCATATCTTCCAGAAAACGTCGTGAATACATCCATGTAGACTCGTGTCGGCATCCATGCCTCCAACGTTTCTTGCAGATACACCCGGCAGCAGTGGCTCTTGTGTTCTTTATTAAAGATGCTGAATAGTTTCCTTCAAGTAAAGGGGGTAAGCGATAGCGCTTACCCCCCCGCCCTGTTTTCCATGTCAGCTATCTGAAGTATTACACTTCGAATTCAGGCAGCTTTTTGTCAACCAGAATGCCTTTCATGGTGACATATTTGGGCATGCCATTGTCATCATACTCAGGATAGTCTTCACCCTGTATCAGCGGGTAGAGATACTCTTTGCAGGCATCGGTAATTCCAAAACCATCTTCGCTGATGAAGTCCATCGGCATCATCTTCTCGACGTTGGCGACTTCGCTCAAAGGCGCCTTGCCAATTTCCCATGCGTAGGGGTTGTTGGAGGTGCGCACCACGGTCGGCATGATGGAGTTGTCGCCGGCAATCGCCATCTCAACGCCAGCCTTGCCGAGTGCATAAGCCTGCTCGACATCGGACTTTGAGGAGAGGTGGCGTGCAGCGCGCTGCAGATAGTCGGCAACAGCCCAGTGAAATTTATAACCCAGCGCATCCTTGATGATGTTGGCAACGACAGGAGCGGCTCCGCCCAGTTGCGCGTGGCCAAAGTCATCACGGGTTCCCTGCTCGGCAAGGAACCTGCCGTCAGGCCAGTGAGTTCCTTCAGAGACAACGATGGTGCAATAGTCATGCTTCTTGACTTTGGCGTCGACTGTGGCAAGGAATTTCTCCTGGTCAAATTCGACTTCAGGGAAGAGGACAACAACAGGGATGTCGTAGTCTTCAACCAGGCCGCCGGCGGCAGCGATCCAGCCGGCGTGGCGCCCCATCACCTCGATGACGAAGATCTTGGTTGAGGTTTTGGCCATCGAGCGTACATCGTAGCTGGCTTCAAGGGTTGAGACTGCAATATATTTTGCAACTGAGCCGAAACCGGGGCAGTTGTCGGTAATTGGCAGATCGTTGTCCACGGTTTTAGGAATGTGGATAGCCTGTACCGGATAGCCCATCTTCTCCGAGAGTTGTGAAACCTTGAAGCAGGTATCTGCAGAGTCTCCGCCGCCATTGTAGAAAAAATAGCCGATATCATGCGCCTTGAAGACTTCGATGAGGCGCTCATACTCTTTGAGGTTCTCTTCGAGGCTCTTCATTTTGTAACGGCAGGAGCCGAAGGCGCCGGAGGGGGTGTTGCGCAGCTCTGCGATATCCTCGTCTGACTCCAGGCTGGTATCGATCAGGTTCTCGGTCAGTGCGCCGATAATTCCGTTCTGCCCGGCATAGACCTTGCCAATTTTGTCGGGGTGTTTGCGTGCAGTCTCAATGACGCCACAGGCGGAAGCGTTAATGACGGCGGTTACACCACCGGATTGTGCATAAAAAGCATTCTTGGCACTCATCTTGTCACTCTCCAAAGATTACATCGTCAAAAAATTTGCCATATTTTACTCTTTTAACCCCACAAATGCAGTAACTATTGCCGCCGGGCTGTCGCCTGCACAGATGCTTTACTTGATTTCGCCCTTTTCCTTGGCTTCATGATCCGCCTGCGCCTGCAGCAAAGATACAGCGCATTCGGCCAGATCGTCATATTCATAGACGCCGGTGCCGTATTGCTGGTAGCCGCGATAAAAAAACTGGCATCTGTACTTTTTTTCACCGGTTTTGAAAATAGTGAAATGACAGGTGTCCATCTCCCAGTAGAGAAGGGGGCATGAGGTCGTTTCGCGATCAGAGAGGTGCAGGCGAATATCCGCATCAGCAAGCTGATACTCGATCTTTTTCCCGTATCTCTCTTTCAGAGTGGTCTCGATAATCCACTTTTCGGTGGCGTTGATATCAGCTATTTCTGGCATTGATGACTCGCAGGATTTGACTTGCGGTTAAAATAGATTTAGGTTAATGGGTTGGAGAGTGGATCGCAATCCAATAATTGGATGCGGCTATAAAAATATTATCCGGATGGATAATAGGGGCAGAGAGGCACAACTAAGACAATGCGAATCATATTATTAGGCCCGCCCGGGTCGGGTAAAAGCGTACTGGCGGAAAAACTTTCACGCAAGTATAAACTTCCAATTCTCAACATGCATCGAATCTTATCCTCGATGGCAAATGAAGAGACCGAGCTGGGAAGGCTGGTTGGTGAGCTGTTGCTTGCCTGCGCCCCTATACCGGAGGAGCTGGTTTATTCTGCATTGAAGGAGCCGTGTGAAGAGGCAAAAAATGGCTTCATTATTGATGACTTTCCACGCGAGCTGGTGCATGCGGAGATGCTGCATCAGCTGCTGCAAAGCCTTGGCGCATCGCTGGAGCTGGTGATTGCGATTAACGTCAAGAATGACGATATCATGGAGCGTCTTGTCGGGCAATCACACTGCAATGCCTGCGGTGAAGACTACAACATCTATACGAATCCACCGATGGTCGAAGGGGTCTGTGATGTGTGTGGCGGGCGCATCTCCCGCCGGCCTGCTGATTATGAAGAGGGAATATCGAACAGACTGCGTATCTGTGAAGCGAACCAGGGCGAACTGATTTCACGATACCGGGAGGAGGGGATTCTGCAGGAACTTCACGGCCTGGCGGACGAGCCACGCGCTTATAAGAAAGCCTGCAAGCTTGTTGATGCTGCCCCGCGTATTCCATTGACTGACCCTGAGATATTGAAACTTCGGGCCGAGAGTGAAGCAAAGAAAAAAAGAGCTGCAAAAAAGCGTGCGCGCAAGAAGCGAGTCGTCAGGAAAAAGGCATCTAAAAAAAGAGTGGTCAGGAAAAAATCTGCTGTGAAGAAAAAAGCGGTAGCGAAAAAAGTGGCTGCAAAGAAAAAAGCCGTCGTGAAAAAGGTTGTGGCTAAGAAAAAAACAGCAGCAAAGAAAAAAGCTGTCGTTAAAAAAGCCGTAGCAAAGAAAAAATCTGCGGCGAAGAAGAGAGTGTCAAAAAAGGCGGCAGCTAAAAAAACAACACCGAAGAAAGCAGTGGCAAAGAAAAAACCGGCAGCCAAAAAGAAGATCGCAACAAAGAAAAAGGTCGTAACGAAAAAAGCTGCTACAAAGAAAAAGTCTGCGGTGAAGAAAAAAGCAGCAACAAAGAAAAAAGTCAGTAAAAAGAGGAGTGTCAGGAAAAAGCGGTGAAGGAAAATTAATAGAAAAGATATCCCGCGCTTTTGCGTGGGAATGCAGAATATCTGTGCGCATCCAGAGGGTAATAAATATCAGTTAGCCCCATAACCGGGTAGAAAACAGAGAGCAAAATAAGAGAGTTATTGTGTACTGAAGTTCTTATGTGCGTAGCCTTCCCGAATGCCCCTTCCCGGCAACAGTCACGCAAACCCGGTTTGCGGGGCTGGCTGCAACTCATTGGCGATGTTGTCAGCTTCTCCTGGTTTTTGCTGACGTTTTTATTTGCAGGCGCCCTCTCTACTCTGGCCGCTAAATGCAGGGAGTAACATCTCCTTAGTCGTTGTCCAAAAATAACTTCCCGATCCTGCTTGCCATGTTGTCCCTCTTCAGCGTTCCAGCAAGAGTTACATAACGCTGCTATGCGCCTCTTGCTGCGCCTTGAATACGAACAACATTGCTGCGCGATATCGGGAACTTATTTATGAACAACTCCTTAGTCGTTGTCCAAAAATAACTTTTCCATCCTGTTTTCCCCGTAGACGAACTTGCATGATACTTTGATCGAAGCGCGCAGCGCTTCGATCAAAGTATCTCCACCGGATCAACATCCACTGTCCATCTGATGCGCCGCGCCTGGGGTTGTTGGCGCAGCCATGCCAGCCACTTATTGAGTTGTTGATGCAATACTCGTCTGTTGCCTGTTTGCAACAGCAGATGCCAGCGATAATACCCGGCCTTACGCTCGATCAGCGCCGGCGTTGGCCCCCACAATTCAATATGGGGGAGCAACTGCGGCGCCTGGGTCATGGCAAATTGCAGAAATTGCTGAACCTGTTTGGAGTCGGTTCCCTGCGCGCGGATCAGAACCTGGTGTGCAAAGGGCGGCAGCCGGGCATGCTGGCGTTGTGCTAACTCTTCGCGGGAAAAAGCCTCGTAGCCTTTGTGCAGCAGCGTCTCCAGCAAAGGATCGTGTGGGTGGCGCGTCTGAATCAACACCTTGCCGGGTTTTTCAGCCCGGCCTGCCCGCCCGGATACCTGAAGAAGCAGTTGTGCGGTGCGCTCAGGCGATCGGAAATCGGGATTAAGCAATCCCTGGTCGGCATTGAGAATGCCAACAAGTGTGACGCGTGGAAAGTCATGTCCTTTTGCCAGCATCTGTGTGCCGACCAGAATGCAGGCGCTGCTGTCATTGACCTGACACAGCGCCTTTTCAAGAGAGCCTTTGCGCCGTGTGGAGTCGCGGTCAATCCTGATAACCGGGATAGGGGGAAAGACCTCGATGAGATACCCCTCCACGCG
>JAIVTC010000368.1:0-3541 GCA_048629055.1 Candidatus Bathyarchaeota archaeon | reverse complement strand
GGAGTTGCTCAAACCTCAGAATTTCGTGCGTGTCCGTTATCAGGAAGAGGGCAGTGAACTGGATCTGGATGTCGCCATTCGTTCGCTGATCGACTACAAGAGCGGTGTGACGCCGGATCCGCGCATCAACATGAGCCACAAGCATGATGGACGTGATATCGCAGTGACCCTGTTAGTGGATCTCTCTGCCTCGCTGAATGAGACACCTGAAGGTTGCAGCCAAACCCTGCTGGAGCTCAGCCAGGAGGCGGTTGCATTATTAGGCATTGCCATCGATGGATTGGGCGATCCCTTTGCCATTGCCGGCTTCTCCTCCAATACCCGTCATGAAGTCCGCTATCAGCACATCAAAGGGTTTAATGAAAAATGGGATGATGAAGTCAAATCACGTCTGTCAGCAATGGAAGCAGGCTACTCAACCCGTATGGGAGCGGCTATTCGTCATGCTGGCCACTATCTGGGGCATCAGAATTCCGACAAGAAATTACTCCTGATCCTGACGGATGGAGAGCCCTCTGATGTTGATGTGGATGATGAACGCTCACTCATCGAAGATACTGCGAAGGCGGTCAAAGAACTCGACCAGGAAGGCATCTATACCTATTGCATCAACCTCGATCCCCAGGCGGATGAATACGTACAGGACATCTTTGGAAACCAGTATACGGTCATTGACAACCTGCAAAGCCTGCCGGAGAAACTCCCGCAGTTGTTCATGGCGCTCACTAAATAAGTGGTCGCTGCCGCCGGATATTCATAGCCGTAAAATCTGTTCAGCCGGTTAGGGATGAGGCCGAAATTAAAGTACCAGGGAGCCTCTTGCAAAACTCGTAAAGCGTTAGTTTTGTCATCTCGAACGAATGTGAGAGATCTTATTGATCAATGACTTAAGATTTCTCCTTTCAGCCGAAATGACAGCTTTTGAGAGTTTTACAAATACTTCCAAGGTGTGCAGATTGCCACGCTCCGCTCGTAATGACGGGATTAAAATCTCGTGATATCGAAAGGCTCAAGCGGAAAATCGCTTTCTCCGTCAATGATCAGTTCGGCGAGTATCCTGCCGACAAGCGGCGAGAGCTGAAAGCCGTGGGCTGAAAAACCGAAGGCGTGGTAGGCCTCTTCAGCGGTGCTGCTTTTACAGATAACCGGGAGGTTGTCGGGCGTAAAGGCTTCGATCCCCGCCCAGGTGCGCACGATGCGCACATCTTTTAACTGCGGAAACAGCGCCATGACGCTGCGCGCACTCACCGCCAGTTTTGGCCATTTGATGTCGCTGGTTTCCTTGTGAAAATCGAGAGTAGCCATGTGCGCACCGCCGATCAGCAGGGTGCCGTTTTGCATCTGTTTGAATGAGAGCTTGCGGCTGGCGGAGCCGATGACAGGGTCGATGAAGTGCGGCAGCCGTTCTGTCACCATGATCATCGGCGCACCGGGTTTCAATGGCACGGGCTCGCCCATGGAGGCGGCGATATTGCCCGCCCATGCGCCGGCGCAATTGACCAGCACAGGCGCCTGGAACTCCCCCTTTCTGGTCGTTATCCGCCAGCTTCCCCGTTCCCGTTCAATTCCATCGACAATGGTGTTGACACGGTATTCCACACCCAGAGAGTGGGCCTTGCGGCGAAAAGCAGTGAGTGCATGAAATGGGCGTGCGTAGCCGTCTTCGCGGCAGATCAGAGCGCCGGGACAGTGCGGAGCAAGCGCCGGAGCCAGTTGATAGAGCTCTTCGCGGCCGATCATCTCTTCATGTGCATAGCCGAGCGAGCGCACCATCGCGGCGCGCTGCTCCAGCAGCTCGAGATCATCACTGTTCTCTGCGACCCGCAGCTGGCCGGGAAAGCGCGCATCGCAATCTGAATCCACCAGTGACTCGATGTTGCGCCACATCTTTGCCGCTTCGACCGTCAGCGGGATCTCCGCCGGATTGCGATTCAGCTGGCGCAGGCCGCCGGCATTGACCCCCGAGGCATGACGACCGGGGCTCTGCTTTTCCAGAACGGTGCAGCGAATGCCGCGCATGGCAAGCTGCAGCGCCGTTGAGGAGCCCATCAGGCCGCCGCCGATGATGATGACATCACTCTTCATTCTGTCTCGTCCGGGTAGAGGCTTGCCAGCTGTCCCAGCGTCAAAGGTTTGAGTGGAGGACGCACCCGGAATTGCATGCTTTGCTGCAAAGGGATGGACGTTTTATCGGCAACGATATGGGCCACAGCCTGCGAACACTGGCGTCCCTGGCAGGGGCCCATACCGCAGCGGGTAAAAAATTTCACCTGGTTGCTGTCGCTGTGTCCGGCAGCAATTGCCGAGCGTATCTCCCCGGCTGTCACCTCTTCACAGCGGCACACGATGGCATTGTCGTGCGGGACTCTGAGCATACTGTCGGGGATGCGAAACAGCTTTTCAAGAAATGGCCGGATGCGCAGATCCGCTTTCATCCATTTTCGGTCCTGTTTAGCTTCAAGCTTAGTGTCACGCTGATTCAGGATTCCCAGGTTGTGCAATATCCGGAAGCCGGCGATACGCCCGGCATGTTCAGCGGTGCGTGCTCCGCCGATGCCGCCGCCGTCGCCTGCAATCAGGATGCCCTTGACACTGCTGCCGCCCCACTTGTCCAGCTCTGGCCTCCAGCACTGTTGGCGCTTGTGCCAGAAATGGTCGCAGCCGGCCGCCTGGCTGAGATGGATGTTGGGAATGATGCCAAAGTGGATCATCAGGGAGTCTGTCTTGAGCGTGTGTTTGTTTCCTTTGTGACGGTAGCTGATGGACTCAAGAGACTCTTTGCCATGCGCCTGCAGATCACGGATGCCATTGTGCAGCTCGACGCCGGCCAGCCGCAATGTCTGCTGATAACGCAGCCCCTGGGTAATATGATGATGCGCCAGCAGCGCGTTGGGCAGTTTGGGCAGGGCCTTGATGTAATTGACCCTGGAGATGGTATCCAGAACGGCTTTGACCTTGACGCCGGCGCGCAGATATTGCCATGCCAGCAACAGCAGCAGTGGTCCGGAGCCGGCAAGCACGACCCCGTCAGTGGGCACGATGCCGCTGCCCTTGAAGAGTATCTGTCCGGCGCCGGCGTTCATCACGCCCGGCAGTGTCCATCCGGGAAAAGGCACCGGGCGCTCGAATGCGCCGTTGGCGATCAGCACCTGGTCGGCGGAAATCATCTGCGCCTGCTGCTGATGAATCACGCCGATCTCTCTGTGCGCGGAGAGCGACCATACCCGGGTGTCGGGAAAATAGCGGGCGGAGCTGTTGCGAAAGGCAGTGACCAGCTTTTCACCACGGCGATACTCTGGCCCCAGCTTCTCTGCACGCTCCGCAGGCGCAGCTTCAATGGCGCGAAAGATCTGTCCACCGGGGGCGGGCTGTTCATCAAGCAGTGCCACCTCGACACCGTGATCGGCAGCTACAGTGGCAGCGGCAAGACCGGCGGGGCCTGCGCCGATAATCACAAGTTGATAATGATCATTCATGGAGCCCTCCCTCACACCCCGCTCCCCTGCTGGCGTTCGATGCGCATGCCGTCACGCACCTGCAC
>JAIVTC010000367.1:0-4540 GCA_048629055.1 Candidatus Bathyarchaeota archaeon | reverse complement strand
CCAATCGTGCTTCCACCTTGACCAGTTCTGCCTGCAGCAGTTCGTTGTCGAGGGTCAGCAACTCTTCGCCCTGCTTGACGGCGTCGCCCTCGTACCAGGGAAGGGTGATCACCATGCCCTCTTCCAGGGTATGGATTTTGACACTGCGCCGCGCCTTGAGGATGCCCCGGCGCTCATAGCTTCTGTTGAGATTGCCCTCATGCACCTGGATGACGGCAACAAGATGCTGTTTCGGTTCGCGTTTGTGCCCGCTGCTATTTTCCGTCTCTTGCCCGCAGGCGGTTAAGAACACCAGCAACACTATTGCTATCAGAGATAACATAGGATGTGCTGGAGAACGAAGCGCATCATTCACAATAAACATTCTTTAATAGACATCGTAGTGTTTGATTTGGCGTCGAATATTGCGTTGCACAATGATTCCGTGTATCTGCCACTCGAAACCATCGAGGGGCATCTCGGGGTAGTCATGATTCAGCGCGACAAGTCTTTCTCCATTGTCATCATTGAGATACTGGCGAAACCAGCGTGAGCCTTCGATCTCGGCAAACACATAGGCGCCGCTGCTGCATTTGGTGTTGGGCTCGATGATCACGATGCATTCGTCAGGGAATTCAGGCTCCATGCTGTTGCCCAGCACTTGCAGGGCGAAGGGTTCGGAACCCGCACAGCTGCTCAGGGAGTCGCCAGTTTCATTGGCGATTTCTACTTTGATTTCAGGAAATTCTTTCATGGGATAGGTTTGGGTAGGTTTTAAGTTTTAGGTTTTAAGTGGTGCGTTTAAGGGGCATCTGCAAGATTGCCTCGTGTACTCGATTCTGCATAGGATGTGTCGAGGAACGAGGCGCATCAATATCTACACCAAATCGATGCGCTTCGTTTCACTCAGCACATCCTATGAATTGCCACCATGCACGCAGTGATTGACAAAGTACAGTTTCAGCATAGCAGTGAATCAGGAAATGAAACCAATTTTCATGTAACCTGAGCGCTATTATATCTATAAATAGTGAATTGAAAAGCTTATGAAACAGCGTGGTATAGGTCAGAAGATTGCATTTACTTCGGCGATTGTTTTTTATTTGTGCGGCATCGGCTGTGTCATTGCCGCATTTTATTACAATCGCCAGTTAGGCAGTGATAACCCAATTGTTGCAAGCCTGATAGCCTCGGTGGTCTTTTGTGTCAGCAGTGGTTTTGTGCTGCATGTAATCGGCAAAGTCGATCTTCCGGACCTGAAGATTCAATCGCATAAATCGTGAAAACTGCCTTTTGACAGTGTCGGAAATCTGCTGGGTAGCGCACCGCGGGGATCCCTTCCGTTTTCCGGAGAACAGCCTGGCAGGCTACCACTCTGCCATATCTGCCGGAGCGAACTATATTGAAACTGATATACATCTCACTGCAGATGAGGTTCCGATCCTCTCCCATGATGACAGCCTCAATCGTATTGCCGGTGTTGACACAAGCCTGTTTGATCTGACGTATCAGCAACTGCAGCAGATCCCTGCTGGTCATCCCGGGCGTTTTGGTGAACATTTCAAAACGACGCGATTCGCCTCTCTGGATCAGTTTGTCGAGCTGTTAAGCAATTATCCGCGTGTGACAGCCTTTATTGAAATCAAGCGAAAAAGCCTCTATCACTTTGGCAGAGAGCGTTGTCTGCAAGCGGTGATGCGGAGAATCGCTGCTGTGCAGTCGCGTATCTCTATTATCTCATTTGATTTGCAGCTGATGACTGAAGTGATGCACAATCGCACCGTAAGCGGGGGTTGGGTTCTGTCGCAGTGGGATGAACTGAGCCGTCAACAGGCGGTGGCTCTCTCTCCGGATCACCTCTTCATTAACATCAACAAGCTTCCTCCTGAACACGATGTTGCCTGGTCGGGAAGCTGGCAGTGGGTGCTTTACAACATCGATGATGCCGCTACCCGTGATCACTATCTGACACGCGGTTTCAGCTTCTTTGAAACCAATCATATCGCCAACATGTTGCAAGAGTGATTGATGCGCCTCGTTCCCCGGCACATCCTATGAACTTAAAGCCTAAAACTTAAAACCAAGAATGTTTTTCTGCTTCGTCAGTTTGAGCCCCGATTTCTCAAGGAGTGCCGATAATGAACCGTTCTGATTCCTGTTTTGATGTGGTCGTTATTGGCGGCGGCATCAATGGCGCCGGCGTGGCCCAGGCGGTGGCTGCAGCCGGTTATTCGGTCGCATTGCTGGAGAAGAGCGCAATTGCTGCGGGAACTTCCAGTAAATCGAGCAAGTTGATTCATGGCGGTCTGCGTTATCTGGAAAACTATGATTTCAAACTGGTCAGGGAGAGCCTCAAACAGAGGGAGTTGTTATTGCAGCTTGCGCCAACCCTGGTCAGACGCCTTCCGTTTTATATACCGCTCTATCAGCAGAGCAGCCGTTCTGCGCTGAAGATCGCTGCAGGCTTGATGCTATACAGACTGCTGGCCGGGTTTCACCGCAAGACAGGATTCAGGGTTGTGCATCAGCGTGAATGGAAGCAACTCGATGGTCTCAAGCTGGAAGGTCTGAAAAGGGTTTTTCAATACTGGGATGCACAAACTGACGATGCTGCATTAACCAGGGCTGTGATGCATTCAGCGCAGCAACTGGGCGCAGAATTACATGCACCAGCCGAGTTTCTGTGTGCTGAGTCTCTCGATCATGGCTACCGCATCAGCTATCGTGAGGCTGACACCACCCGGCAGATACAGACAACCATCGCAGTCAATGCTGCGGGTCCATGGGCTGCGGCTGTTGCGCAGCGCTTCAAGCCTGCCTTGCCGGTGATTGCGACAGAGAATGTACAGGGAACACACATTGAAATCGATATGCAGTTGTCACGAGGGGCCTACTATCTTGAAGCATCGACTGACAAGCGCGCAATCTTCGCCATCCCCTGGCGGGGACGCACCCTGATAGGAACCACTGAGACTCTCTACACGGGTGATCCCGATGACGTCCATCCGCTTGAGAGTGAAATCGACTACCTGAAATCAGTTTTCAGCCACTATTTTAGCGCCGGCAATATCGAGATCAACGCAGCCTGGGCAGGACTGAGAGTACTTCCCGCCGCTGAAACCTCAGCGTTCACACGCTCCCGTGAGAGCAGCATAGTCACTGATGATGCACAACAGCCACATGCGCTCACTGTTTTCGGCGGCAAGATCACCAGCTACCGTGTGACTGCCGGCAAAGCATTGCAGATATGTAAGCAGACACTGGAAAAACGCAGCGGAATTGCCGATACAGCCAGGCTCAAGCTGGAAGCCTGATGTCTGAATTCTACCTCGGTATCGATCAGGGAACGCAGTCAAGCCGTGCGATTCTCTTTAATCAGCAGGGAGAGACCGTGGTCAGTGCGCAGGTGGCCGTTTCACTGGTGCGTGACGGCAACCGTTGTGAGCAGGATGGCAGCGAGATCCTTGATTCAATCAGAACTGTCATCACCTCCGTCATCGAACAGAATGGAGGTGATCCGGCTGGTCACAGCGGTATCAAAGCAGCCGGACTTGCCACGCAGCGCTCCAGCGTCATTGCCTGGGATGAGGAGACAGGAGAGCCGCTTTCACCACTTCTAAGCTGGTCTGACCGGCGCGGAGAGGAGTTTATTGTCTCGATCAGGAAGCAGGAGTCTCTCATTCGTTCTCGTACCGGGCTGCCGTTGACGGCCTACTACGGCGGCAGCAAGATCCGCTGGCTGCTGACACAGAGTGACGCCGTCAGGCAGGCCCTGCAACAGCAGCGTCTGCGTATCGGGCCGCTTGTCAGCTTCCTGCTGTTCAATCTTCTGAAAGATGCACCCTACGTGGTGGATCATGCCAATGCTTTGCGCACCCAACTGTTTAATCTGCACCATCTGCAGTGGGATGCAGAGTTGCTGGAAATCTATTCAGTACCGCAGCATCTTCTGCCTGAAGTAAGGCCGACGCATGCTGATTACGGTCGAATCAGACTGGGCGATATTCCGCTGCTTGCGGTCAACGGTGACCAGACAGCGGCACTGTTGGCCGCACTTTCCGGCGTTGAAAACGGGGCTTTGGTCAACGTAGGAAGCGGAGCCTTTATTCTGCAGCCAACGGGTAAGCAGCTGTTGCGCAGCGGCAATCTGTTGACGGGGCTGCTTCGCAGCAGCAGCGAACAGACTGAGTATCTGCTGGAGGGGACGGTCAATGGCGCAGGCTCTGCATTCCAGTGGCTGGAACAGCAGACGCCCGCAGGGGAGGGCGTCGATCTTGAAAGCACATTCAAAAAACCGTTTTCAGATACGATCTTCATCAACGGCATCGGCGGCCTGGGCTCTCCATTCTGGAAAACGGTCGACAGCGGCTTCTGGTCAATCAGCAGGGAGTGCATGATCAGCGATTTGCAAACCATCGATGACAACCTCCAGGGGCTGGTTGCAGAGAGCATCCTGTTTCTGATCCAGGCCAACATCGATGCCATGCTGGAGTTGGGGAGAGAGCTGCATCAACTCACCATTACAGGCGGAATCTCCCGTTCCGATGGTTTTTGTCAGCGC
>JAIVTC010000366.1:0-16824 GCA_048629055.1 Candidatus Bathyarchaeota archaeon | reverse complement strand
CTGGGTCCAGTCATTGCCCAGTCCGCCGGCAAATTTCGACAGCAGTGCGTTGTCCTTGATGGCGCTGTAGATGCCGTCGAGGTCATCTGCAACGGTCGTCAGGTAGCAGCTAGAGAGCTGCGGACGCAGGGTGCCGGAGTTGAACAGCGTCGGCGTGGAGCTCATGAAGTCGAAGCTCGAGAGCAGGTTGTAGAATTCGATGGCGCGCTCTTCGCGGTTGATCTCGTTGATCGCCAGCCCCATGGAGACGCGCATGAAGAACGCCTGCGGCAGTTCGAAGCGGATGCCATCCTCGCTGTGAATGAAGTAGCGGTCATAGAGCGTCTGCAGCCCGAGGTAGGTGAAGTTGAGATCGCGCTGCGGTTTGATGGCCGCAGTGATCTGCTGCATATCATATTGCGCCAGACGGGGATCCAGCAGCTCCAGAGTGACCGCCTTGTTGACGTAGGTCTGGAAGTAGTCGCCATAGAGGCCAATCATCTCGGCCTGGGTTGCAACGCTGCTATCCATGTCGAGAAAGGTGAGGGCTTCACGGCGCAGTGTATCGAGCAGCAGGCGCGCAGCCACGTTGGAGTAGTTGGGTTCCTGCTCGATCAGCGTGCGTGCGGACATCACCAGCGTATGGCCGACATCCTCCTCCTTGACGCCGTCGAACAGGTTGTGGCAGGTATCTTCGATGATCGCCTCGGCAGAGACGTCATTGAGTCCCTGGCAGGCTTCCGCGACCAGCGCCCTGAGGCGCGAGACATTCAGGGGCGCCTTGCTGCCGTCGGCCAGGGTGATGTCGACTATGTGTTCATCATCGATATCAGTGGGTCCGGCCTCCTCTGCACGCTGGCGATTGCGCTCCTCGCGGTAGAGGACGTAGGCGCGGGCGACCTTGTGCTCGCCGCTGCGCATCAGCGCCAGTTCGACCTGGTCCTGGATATCTTCGATATGCACGGTTCCGCCGTCGGGATTGCGGCGGGTGAGGGCGTCCATGATCTGGCTCGTGAGATTTTTTACGGTGTTGTGGATGCGTGGTGATGCAGCGGCGCTGCCGCCTTCGACGGCAAGGAATGCCTTGGTCACGGCAACGGCAATTTTACTCGCGTCAAAGGATGTGACTTTGCCGTTGCGGCGGATTACGCGGAGTTCATTCGTTGCGTAGCTGTCGTTTGCGGAGAGTGCGGCATCAGCGCGTGGTGGAATGGCGTTGGAAGCTGTTGTATCTGCAGGCGTGGCTATGGCCATACGTCCTCCTGAAAAAGTGGTTGGTGTAATCAGTTGGTTTTTGCTTTTTTGTTATAACCTAGCCGATGAGGGTCGGTTTACGTCCGGCCTCTCTCCTGTGGATAAGCTGGATGTTTTTTTATTGGCATCACAGTTGGCAGGGGTTAAATACAATATATACGCATATTCGAGGTTGTCAACCACAAGATGTAGTGTTTTTGTGGAGTAAGCAGGTGGATTGCCAGTGATTAAATTGTGGATAAAATGTGGGGAAAACAGAGAAGACAAGCTGTGATGCGGTTTTCAGAAGGGTATGACTAAAGAGAGGGCAGTTGTGGATATTCCTTTTATTTTTTTCCTTTTGTCATTCCGACCGCGGGGTGAAATCCAGTGAGACCAAGTCTCAGATTGACGAGGCATGAAAGAGATCATTTTCTCTCGCCAAGACGCCAAGACCGCAAAGGTTTTTCTTGGCGAACTTTGCGTCTTTGCGAGAGCCATAATGAAAATTTGAGTCATCAATAAAGATGTTGGCCACTCAAGGATTGCTAAAACGGTTTCATCGACGCCAGGTAGATGATCGCCAGCAGAATCACTACCGGGGCTTCATTAAACCAGCGAAACCAGCGGTCGCTGCGCTTGTTGTCATTCCGGGCAAAGGTTTTCATGATCCTGCCGCACCAGAAGTGGTAGATCACCAGCATGGCGACCAGGGTGATTTTGATGTGCAGCCACAGCATGTGACCCCAGGCGGCCCAGGCGTAGTCATACAGCATCCACAAACCGAATACCACCGTCAGGATCATCCACGGGGTGACAAAGTAGTAGAGTTTGCGCTCCATGATTTTGAAGCGCTCATTGCCGGCTTCGTCTTCGGTCATCGCATGGTAGACAAACAGACGCGGCAGGTAGAAGAGCCCGGCGAACCAGGCTGTCATAAAGAAGAGATGAAAGGCTTTTAACCACATGGTGTTGATGTCCTGCTTTTACCACGGATCACACGGAATTTTTTATTTGTTTTTCCGTGTATTCAGTGTGTTCCGCGGTTCATTATGCTTTTAAAAAATCTGTAGGGTGCAGTAAGCGTTGTATATTGCATCAGAATTTGTCCGCTTTGTCACTGCTTTCGCAGCTCCTTGTGACTCTCCGCCACTGCATCGATGCCAAGTTTCCGCGCAGCGGCGCTGACGGCCGGGTCGGTGTTCTCTTCATTACCGCGGAACCAGTTGCGGATTCTACGCGCAATCAGCTTCAGTGCACGCCAGATTTTCGGCAGCAGCCAGATCGCCAGCGCCATGAAGGCGATAAACATTACGATAAACAGCCATGGATAGGTCAGTGCGACCCACAGTCCGCCGATGACGGCAATATCTTCTGTAAACGAGGCCACCCAGTTGGTGACGGGCTCCGGAGAGGTGTTGATCATGAGGCGCGTCCCCGCCTTGGTAAAGTGACTGGTTGCCGCGACCCCGCCGCCGAGCAATGCTGCGGCAAGCGTGACGGCCTGGTTGACCTCCAGCCCGCTGGCGGCGCCTACAGCCATCATGGCCCCGGCCGGAATGCGAATGAAGGTATGGATGGCGTCCCATCCTGAATCGACGCCGGGTGTTTTATCAGCAAAGAATTCGATGAAATACATGATGCCGGCAGCGCCGATGACCAGCGGGTTCTCAAGCAGCGCCATCCCCTCAGGCAAGTCGGCATAGCCTGTATTGCCGAGAATGCCGAGCACCAGTATTGCCGCGTAGAGATTGATTCCTGAAGCCCACGAGGCTCCGAGCATCAGGGCGATGGCTTGAATGGTTTCATGATCCATGACGTTATTTTCCGGAAAATCTACTGCTGAGTCCCTAATATGCGGCTAAACAGCAAAAAATTCAATGTTATCAAAAAGCGGATTATCTGAAGGCGAAAAGATTGCCGCGTCGGCTGCGAGCGAAGCGCGGCAATCTTCCCGGAACTCGCTCTTTGCCCGCAATGTCGATGCAATAGTTTCATCAGTCGTCAGTATTGCGGCTTCGTTTCCCGTGAAATATTGAGTATCATGGAACGATATCCATTTGTATAGCAGAAGAACGCATATGATCAAGGTAGGTATTGTCGGGGGAACAGGTTATACCGGAGTGGAACTGCTGCGCCTGCTGGCGGTCCACCCGCATGTGGAAGTGGTTGTTGTAACTT
Source organism: Candidatus Bathyarchaeota archaeon (assembly GCA_048629055.1). Classification (GTDB taxonomy): domain Bacteria; phylum Pseudomonadota; class Gammaproteobacteria; order Chromatiales; family Chromatiaceae; genus Sva-25. The sequence goes on along the minus strand of JAIVTC010000366.1, from coordinate 13,431 downwards.
CGCGTGCTGAATCCGGACGTGCTGTGGCAGATCTGTTTCCCAGCCTGCGTGGCCATATCGATATTGCATTCAGTGAGCCTGATGTGGCGGTACTGCAAGGCTGTGATGTGGTCTTTTTTGCCACGCCCAACGGTATTGCGATGCAGTCAACCCCTGAATTACTGCAGGCGGGTGTGCGGGTGATCGATCTTGCTGCCGATTTTCGTATTCAGGACCAGGCGCTGTGGGAAGAGTGGTATGGAATGTCCCATGCCTGTCCGCAGTTGCTGTCGCAGGCAGTTTATGGGTTGCCTGAAATTCATCGTCAAAAAATCGCCTCGGCAAATCTGGTGGCCAATCCGGGATGTTATCCGACGGCCACTATTCTTGGTTTTTTGCCGCTGCTGGAAGCCGGGGTGGTCGATGCCGGTACGCTGATTGCCGATTGCAAATCCGGTGCCAGCGGCGCAGGCCGCGGCGCCAGCGTGGCGGCGCTGCTGGCGGAGTGTGGAGAGAGTTTCAAGGCATATGCTGTGAGCGGTCACCGGCATCTTCCCGAGATTCGCCAGGTGCTGGGGTGGACGCTCGGAGAGCTGCCGGGATTGACGTTTACGCCGCATCTGCTGCCGATGATTCGCGGCATTCTGGCGACGCTCTATGCACGTCTGAGCAGTGAGGGTGTGGATCTGCAGCAACTCTATGAAGCGCGTTATGCCGATGAGCCTTTTGTCGATGTGCTTGCATCGGGATCTCTGCCGGAAACACGCAGTGTGCGGGGCACGAACCGGTGTCAGATTGCGCTGCACCAGCCCCAGGGCGGGCGTACGGTGGTAGTGTTGTCGGTCATTGACAATCTTGTCAAAGGCGCTGCCGGCCAGGCGGTGCAGAATATGAACCTGATGTTTGGCTTGTCCGAGACAAGCGGGCTGGATTCCGTTGCCTTATCTCCCTGATAACCGTCAGTTCAAACGGCGTCACAAGCGAGTCCATATCGAGGCTCCGACAATCCATCTCTCTGCGCATGGCGGCCATATCCTGATGTGGCTTGGGATTGCACTGCTGTTGACTGCCGGCATGGTCTATCTTGGAAGAGTGGTGTATCTGCTGGATCGGGGTAATACACATGGAGATCAGGAGATGGCCGAATCTGTTGTCGATGAGTTGCAGCAGAAAATCACTCAGGTAGAGTCACAGAGAGATACTTTAAGCCAGTCTGTTGCCACTCTTGAGCGGGCAGCCCAGATTGACAAGCTGGCGCAAAGAGAAGTGCAGGAGGAGTTGATAAGGTTACAGGATGAGCGTCATAAAATGGAACAGGAGTTGGCTGTTGTAAAGAGCGTGGCCGGTAAAACCAAAGGCGCGGCTTCCGTGAATAGTGTTAAAAAGAGCACAGCAAAAAAGCGTAGCAGCAAAAAGAGAAAAAGCAGCAAGAGAAGAACAATCAACAAGACTCTGCCGAAGATGGATAGCAAAAAGACGGGGTTCTGAACCTCTGCAAATCACACCCGGGCCTGACTACAGGAGGTTTTTTACTCCCGGGAAGGCTTCCCGGGATGATCAGGCTGTTATCCTGGCGGGTGTAGCCGATGCTTCGCGCAAGGATCGCTCCGGCGTCGGCATGACAAACCTGTACACTGATAAATGTAAGATGGTGAAATAACTTATGAAAAAAAAATTCAAGCCGCCGGCTTTTACAACAGTTATTGGCTCGGGAACAGTGATCAATGGAGATATCTTTTTTGCTGGAGGGCTGCATCTTGATGGCGAGGTTCATGGTGATGTCATCGCTGACAGCGGGAGTGGAAATTCAACGCTCACAGTGAGTGACCAGGCGAAAATCGTTGGAGATGTCAGCGTTGCTAATATCATTGTCAATGGCTCTATTGAGGGTAATGTCCACGCCAGTTCACTGCTTGAACTGGCGGAGAATGCGAAAATTAGCGGTGAAATTTACTATCAGCAACTTGAGATGGCAATGGGCGCCAGTGTCGCTGGTGGAATGGTGCGTTTAGCTGAAAAGGACGATGAAAAAGCTGAAACAGGTAAAGCGACTTGATCGGAATTCTCCTAATTCTTGACTAAAATGGTAGGAAAAGCGATAGTTAGTTTACAGGTTTGATTTTTTGGAGTAGTACGAACATGTCAGAAGCACAGATACAAATGGAAAGCCCGCTGATTTTTACCAGCGCGGCTGCAGCGAAAGTCGCTTCTCTGATCGAGGAGGAGGGCAATCCGGAGCTGATGCTGCGCGTCTATATACAGGGCGGTGGTTGTTCAGGCTTTCAATATGGTTTTACCTTTGACGAGGAGGTGAAAGATGGCGATACAGAAGTCGAGACGGATGGCGTCAAGCTGCTGATAGATCCAATGAGCTTCCAGTACCTTACTGGAGCTGAAGTCGATTACACCGAAGGCCTCCAGGGAGCACAGTTTGTTATCCGCAATCCGAATGCAGCCACCACCTGCGGCTGCGGCTCTTCATTTTCGGTTTGACAGGATAGAGACGCCAGTTGCACCGATTAAGTATTGCCCCTTCTTTTTAACCACAGATGAACACAGATGCACGCAGATAAAAGAAAAATCTGTGTGCATTTGTGGTAAATAATCTGAGAGGCTGCTTCATTTGCAAAGATGTGCATCACTGTAGCAGGAATTACTGGTGATGATTCATCGTCATTTCACGTTTCACCCGGAATTTTATTCAGTCTCTTGCCGGAGGCTGTTTCCGTCGGATCCTCATGCATGGTCTCATCCTTGAGCTGGTCCAGCGTTTTCAGCAGCGGATCAGCATAAAAGCGGAATTTTTTGTCATTTTTCCGTGATCCCGCATCCGCTATCGGAAGGCGGTGCGAGAGTGGATTGACATGCCTGCCATTGATGCGGAACTCATAATGCAGATGTGGTCCGGTCGCAAGGCCTGTTGATCCGACATAGCCGATGACTTCATGCTGACGTACCTGCCTGCCTTTTTTCATGCCTCTCTTGAAAGCTGAAAGATGACCGTAGACGGTGGTGTACTTGCCGTGTTTGATGTAGATGACCTTGCCGTAGCCGCGCTGGCGGCCAATGATGCTCACCGTTCCATCTGCAGTTGCCCAAACAGGTGTTCCTTTGGGAGCTGCGTAATCGACGCCTTTGTGTGAGCGCCAGCGCCGCAGTACGGGATGCCAGCGTTTACCCGTGTATTTGGAGCTGATGCGGGTAAAACTCAGCGGGGTGCGTATAAACTGCTGGCGACGGCTGCGCCCTTGTGGATCCAGATAATCTATCTTGTCGCGGGGGTCGACATAACGGATGACACGGTGTTTTTTCTTGCCGTTGATGAATTCTGCAGCAAGAATATTGCCTGTGCCGATACGCCGGCCATCGACATAATTTGCCTCATAGATAACGCCGAAATAGTCACCCTTTTTCAGCTCCCGGCCAAAGTCGATATCCCAGCTGAAGAGTTTTGCCATATTGATAATCAGCTTTTCTGTCATACCGGCGCGTATGCCATCGCTGAAAAGTGATGACGCTATGGTTCCATGGGCGGTTTCGATCTTTACCTGCACCTCTTTCTGATGCTTGCTGATCTGAATATCATCGCCGCTGATTAAATAGCTGGTGCTGCGCATCGAGTCGATATTATGGGTGATCTCGACCAGTTCGTTCTCTTTGGAGAACTGGAAGTGGAGCATCTGTCCGGGCCGCAGCCGCGCCAGACGTTTATTGGATTTTTGGTCAAGCAGAATGAATCGCTGATAGAGCGTTTTATCGATGCCGAGCTTATTGAATATTTCGAGCAGCGTATCTCCGGCCCTGACCTGGTGGATGACTAGCAGGGGTTTGCTCTCAATGATGCCGGGAGCTATCTCCTCTGCCACTTCCCCGTCGTCAGGTAGAGGCCAGATTTCATCAGGTGTTGCATCAACTCCGACAGGAGAGGTTTCGCGCTGTTGCGGAAAGGAGAGCTCAATACTCTCTTTTTCAGGGGGTGTGTCATGCTCCGGCAACAGCCAGATAATCAGTGCAGCAAGAGCAATGACAGTGAAAAAACCGATCAGAAAAGATTTCATACAGGCGAGAGCATTGAATTTCTATATTGATATCACGGTTGGCAATTATAATCTGCTACACCTTCTAATGACAGCGACACTGATTTCCGGTAGATTGCGCAGATTCGAATCATGTGTAATCTGACAATAATCTGACAAGGGTAGCTGATGACTTCTACGGTGGAAGTAATTGAACAAATCTCGCGGGGCACAGAGGAGATTCTGCTTGAAGATGGCTTGATCAAAAAACTGGAGCTGGGCAGGCCTCTGCGTATCAAGGCGGGGTTTGATCCGACGGCGCCTGACCTGCATCTTGGCCATACGGTGCTGATCAATAAATTACGCCTCTTTCAGCAGCTGGGGCATGAGGTGATTTTCCTCATCGGGGACTTTACCGGCATGATCGGTGATCCCACCGGCAAGAGCGCTACCCGTCAACCATTGACACGCGAGCAGGTGATTGAAAATGCCGCCAGCTATAAAGAGCAGATCTTCAAGATTCTGGATGAAGAAAAAACGCGTGTGGTTTTCAACTCCGAGTGGATGGGTGAGATGGGAGCGGCTGAGCTTGTACAGTTGGCTGCAAGTCATACGGTGGCGCGCATGCTGGAACGCGAAGATTTCCACAACCGCTATAAAAATGGCCAGGCTATTGCAGTGCATGAGTTCCTCTATCCGCTGATCCAGGGCTATGACTCGGTGGTGCTCAAGGCGGATGTCGAACTCGGTGGAACCGATCAGAAATTCAACCTGCTGGTTGGCAGGCAGCTGCAGGAGCAGCGTGGTCAGGAGCCGCAGGTGGTGATCACCATGCCGATTCTCGAGGGACTCGATGGCGTGCAGAAGATGTCCAAGTCACTGGGAAACTATATTGGCATCACCGATGCGCCGGATGATATGTTCGGCAAGATCATGTCGATCTCCGATACGTTGATGTGGCGTTATTTCGAGCTGTTGAGTTTTCGCCCCATTGATGAGATCCAGGCGTTTCAGCAACAGGTCGATGAGGGCGCCAATCCCCGTGATATCAAGTTTCTGCTGGCGCAGGAGATTATTGCGCGCTTTCACGATGAAACGGCGGCCGTACAGGCGCAGAAAAATTTCATCGCGCGTTTCCAGAAGGGGGCGATACCTGATGAGATGCCTGAAAAAACGCTCATGCTCAGCGATGAGAGCCTCGGAATCGCCAACCTGCTGCGTGATGCAGGTCTGGTGCAGAGCACCAGTGAAGCAATGCGCATGATCAAGCAGAATGCTGTGAAAATTGATGGAGAACGCATCAGCGATCGCTCCCTGCCGTGCATGGCGGGTGAGACCCATGTCTACCAGGTGGGAAAGCGGCGCTTCGCACGGGTGACGCTTGAGACGTCTGCGTAAGAGCGTCTCAGCATAAAAATGACGGGGGCATTGATTACCCGGAAATTCAGCTGGTTGCTGGCGGCAGCTGCACTGCTGTTGGTCGTGCAATCGCTGCATGCAGAGAGTATCCTGACGACGCAACCTTCAACGCCATCACCAACGGCCTCAGAGGCTGAGTCGGGATCTGACGCTGAAAAGGAAAAGCGTCCAGCGCCTCCCGTTGCTGAAGTTGCTCCAATCAGTGTCCCGGTGAGTGATGCCGTAAAAGAAGCAGCGCTTCTCATGCGCCCCTCGGGAGCGACCCTGGATCAGGTCGTTGCGGCAATGGTGCTTTTGAATCCGGCTGTATTTGAACATGCCGACTTGCGGCACGTCACATTCTCCCGTCCACTGAACGTTCCCTCCACGCAGGAGATCCTGCGTGAGGACCCTGCTGGCCTGGCGCTGTTGCTGCTGCAGCATGATATTGTTGCAGCAGTTTCTCCCTCAGGCGGGTTCAATGAGAATGCTTCATCAGCGCAGGCTGTCAGGAAGCAGAAGCATGCGCCGACAGCTGATAGCATTACGCAGGCAGGGATAACAGCGTCGCAGACTCCTGCTGCTGAAAGCGCCCTGATTTCCAGCAGCATTGTCTGGATTGGCGTGAGCGTCGCACTGTTGCTAAGCTCTCTGATGTGGGGCTTATTCCGCTTTGGCATAAGCAGAGGCGATCGCTCCATCCCGGCCGGAAGCAGTGTGGCAACCGCCGGAGAAAAGAGTGCATCGCTGGATGATCAGCGCATGTCACAGTTGTTCAATTTGCCTGATGATTATCTCAACTATGATGGTATGGAGACGCTGCTGCAACGGCTGATCGGGGAATTCCCTGATGCATCACGACAGGTGCTTCAGTTGATGCATTTCTTTCGCTTGCGGCAGGATAGAGAGGGTTTTCTGCGCCAGCATCAAAATTTGCTCGAAAGCGGCTTTTATCAGCGCCATGCCGGGATGTGGGGCATTATCGATCAGGATGCTGTCGAGTTGGGACTGCAATTGAGTGCGGCAACTGCAGCGAAGGATCCCGTTGTCTCTGCAGAGAGGATGCAGCAGTTGAAGGAGAGGGTGGAGATGGCGGAAAATGCCACAAGGGCCGCGGTAAAGCGGGCCGGTAAAGCGAAATCGGCACTCGGGAAGATGCAGTTGCAACTCGATTTTGGTGACACGAAAAATGATTGATGATGACGACAACCTGACAACACTGCGCGACCTGGTGCGCCGCGGCGCCAGCATGTTCAACGAGGCGCAACTCTTTTTCGGCCACGGTACAGACAATGCCCTGGATGAGGCGCTGCAGCTGGTGCTGCATGCACTCCATCTGGACCACACTCTGCCGCAAAGTTATCTGGACGCACATCTCACCAGCGATGAAAAAACGCAGGTGCTGGAGCTGTTTCAGCGGCGCATCAAGGAACGCCTCCCGGCGGCCTATCTAACCGGCAAGGCGTGGTTTGCCGGACTCGAATTTGACGTCAGCAGGGATGTGCTGGTGCCGAGATCGCCAATTGCCGAGTTGATCGGGGAGCAGTTTTCCCCCTGGCTTGAAGCCTCGGAGGTGAATGCTGTCCTCGATCTCTGCACCGGCAGCGGCTGTATAGCGATTGCCTGCGCCTATGCGTTTCCACAGGCGCAGGTGGATGCAGTCGATATCTCCGAGGCAGCTTTGAAGGTGGCGCGAGCCAATGTTGACAAGCACCACCTGCATGAGCGGCTTGGGGTGATTGCGTCAGATCTGTTTGAGCAGCTGCCACCGCGGCAGTATGATCTGATTGTCAGCAATCCTCCCTATGTCAGCAGCGATGAATACAGGGGGCTTCCGCCCGAGTATCAGCATGAGCCGGAGATCGGTCTACAGGCGGGGAGTGACGGCATGGATATCGTGGCGCGCATTCTACATGAGGCTGCTCCATTCCTTGCACCAGGTGGTATCATCATCGTCGAGGTTGGCGCATCAGCAGATTTGCTGATGGCGCGTTTTCCCGGTATTCCCTTTTTGTGGCTGGAGTTCGAGAGGGGCGGTGATGGTGTATTTCTGCTCACTGCAGAGCAGCTTAGGCAGATTACCGCGTCGGCGGAGCCTCCTCTCAATGACAAATAGGCATCGTCATTGCGAGCGTAGCGAAGCACTCTCCTGCTGTAGTCAATGAGATTGCCGCAGTCGCTAGCGCTCCTTCGCAATGACAAGAGACAGCTCCTTCACGTTTTTTTTGAAAAATAGGTTATAAATAGAGATCATTGAAGATGTTATTACGTCGGGCAAAAAGTGTAGAAGAGTATATCGAGTGGGTCAAGAATGCACGCTTTGAAGTGCAGGATCTGAAGGAGTGCGTGATGTTCGAGGCTGAAGAGATGCCGCGTTTTCCAGTCTATCTGGAGCCATTGGAATTGAGTATCAACAAAATCTACCAGGATATGTGCGATGGCACCTATCACTTTGGGCGGGAGGATTTGCCGTATGTGGAACTGGTTCACCAATTTGGGGACATTATTCCGTTTCATCTGCTGCTGAAGCAGATCAACGAGACCCATCGCAAGGGGCTGGAGGTTGACGAAGATGAGTGATGCCTCACAACAGCGGCTGGTATTCGATCTGGATCTGATCAAAAAGTATGATCAGAGCGGTCCGCGCTATACCTCCTACCCGACAGCGGTTAAATTCAGTGAAGCCTTTGGCGAAGCTGAATACAGGGAAGTTGCCAGGGAGTCGAACAGCAGCGACAATCCGCTGTCGCTCTATTTTCACATCCCCTTCTGCGACACGATCTGTTTCTATTGCGCCTGCAATAAAATCGCTACCAAGGATAGAAGCAAGGCGGGGGAGTATCTGCAGCGTGTGAAAAAGGAGCTTGCCATGCAGGGAGAGCTGTTTGATAACAGCCGTCCGGTCGAGCAGCTGCACTGGGGTGGAGGCACGCCGACTTTTCTCAGTGGTGAAGAGATGCGTGAGCTGATGCAGGCAACGGCGGAGGCTTTTCAGTTAGTGGACGATGATCGGGGTGAATATTCGATTGAGATCGACCCGCGCGAGGCTGATGCCGATACCGTCAAGCTGCTGCGGGAGATTGGCTTTAACCGCATGAGCCTGGGTGTGCAGGATTATGACCCGAAAGTGCAGCAGGCCGTCAATCGCCTGCAGTCCCGCGAGATCACGGAGAATGTGCTCAATGCGGCGCGCGCAGAGGGGTTTCGCTCGGTCAGCGTCGATCTGATCTATGGACTGCCCCGGCAGACTGTTGAGGGTTTTCGCACCACCCTGGATGCGATACTCGAAGTGCAGCCTGATCGCCTCTCCATCTTCAACTACGCCCATCTTCCCGAGCTGTTCAAACCGCAGCGTCGCATTCATGTCGAGGAGTTGCCTGAAGCCTCGGAAAAGCTGGATATTCTGCAGATGACCGCAGAGAAGCTGGAGCAGGCCGGTTATCTCTTTATCGGCATGGATCACTTCGCCCGCCCGGACGATGAACTGGCGGTGGCGCAGCGCGAGGGGACGCTGTATCGTAATTTTCAGGGCTACTCTACGCACAGCCACTGTGATCTGATCGGCATCGGCATCACTTCGATCGGCATGGTCGGCGACAGCTATTCGCAGAATCTGCGCACCCTGGACGACTACTACGCCGCAATCGACAGCGGTCATCTGCCGGTGCACCGCGGGCTTGAGCTAAACCGTGATGACCTTATCCGCCGCGATGTTATCACCCGCCTGATCTGTCATTTCCGGCTCGATTTCTCATCTCTCTCAAGCCGATGGGAGATCGATTTCAAAGATTATTTTGCACAGGAGCTTGAACGGCTGCAGCAGATGCAGTCTGACGGACTGCTGGTGGTCAGCGATCAGGGCATCAGCGTAGAACCCAAAGGGCGCTTCCTGATCCGCAATATCTGCATGGTCTTCGATGCCTATCTGAACCCGCAGGGGGAGCAGCGCTTTTCAAAAGTGATCTGACGGGGCACCGTCATTGCGAGGAGCCTAAGCGACCGCGGCAACCTGGTGAAAAAGTGTCGTACTCAAGAGATTGCCGCAGTCGCTACCGCTCCTTCGCAATGACAAGGGTTCTTGCGAGTTTTAAAGCGAGTAGAACCCACGGCGTACCATGCAGCAGCAGGTCGAAGATATCGATCGGCCTGGAGAGTGAGCCGTCGAACAGCATTCCCAGTTTTTCCACGATATGCGGCTGCGGGGAGAAGGGCGCCAGTCCAAGTGTAAGCGCGACGATAACAAGCGCTGTCAGCGGAAGGTGGTCTATCAGTTTCATCATATTAAACATCATACCTGACTAGGACTCAAAAATGTCATTGCGAGGAGCCAGAGGCGACGCGGCAATCTGCCTGCTCCCATTTATGAGGCATGCGCCGCCTGGCAGGATAAAAAAACCAGCTATTTCCTCACGGCGCTATTCCCGTTATAATCGCCTGTCGTGCGAGAGTGGCGGAATTGGTAGACGCGCTGGATTTAGGTTCCTGTGGGGTAACCCGTGAGAGTTCGAGTCTCTCCTTTCGCACCATTTTATTTTTGCACGTACCCTAAAATTTCTAATTATTGTCAACCAGTAGATAGGCAGCGAGGCTGCCGGAGAGAGATGCATGCAAGTTTCAGTGGAAACACTTGAAGGATTAAAGCGCCGTATGACGGTGGAGCTCCCTGTAGAACGGGTGAATGAAATTGTCGACAACAAGCTGCGCACAATGGCTCGTGAAGTTCGTCTGGATGGTTTTCGTCCGGGGAAGGTTCCACTGAAGGTCGTGAAACAGCGTTTTGGTGGTCATGCCCGGCAGGAGGCTTATGGCGAACTGATTCAAAACAGCTATTATGAAGCGTTGACCGAGCAAAAGCTGCATGCTGTCGGTGATCCTGCTATCGATATCAAGGATGAAAAGGATGCCTTTATCTATGTCGCTGAATTTGAAGTGGTTCCGGAACTGACTATCTCGGATCTTAGTGGCGCCGGTTTGGAGCGTCCGGTTGCCGAGCTTCTCGATGGCGATGTTGACAGCATGATCGAAAAGCTGCGTCAGCAGCGTGTTACCTGGAACAAGGTGGAGCGTGCGGCGCAGGATGGCGATCAGTTGATAATCAGTTTCATCGGCAAGATCGACGATGAGGATTTTGAGGGTGGATCAGCCGTGAAGGTCCCGCTGGTATTGGGTTCAGGCAGCATGATCGATGGTTTTGAGCAGGGTCTGCTCGGCGCCAGCGAAGGTGATGAGCGCAGTGTCGAGACGACATTTTCCGATGATTACCAGGCGCAGCATCTTGCTGGAAAGGCAGCGGTCTTTGATATCACCGTTGATGAAGTGGCTGAGCCGGTATTGCCTGAAGTTGATGAGGATTTTGCAAAGGCGATGGGCGTTGAAGATGGCTCGGTCGATAAGTTCAAGCAGGAGATCCGCAGCAATATGCAGCGTGAACTGGATGCGAAAATCAAGTCGAAGACCAAGGAGAGTGTCATGGAATTATTGCTCGACAAGCATGAATTTGATGTTCCGCAGGCGATTATCGAAGACGAGGCAAACCGGCTGCGTGAAGATACACGCAAGCAGATGGAGAGTCAGGGACAGAGCAGCGCATCTTTTCAGCTTCCTGTGGAGGTCTTTAAGGAGCAGGCGGAGCGCCGCGTCAAACTGGGAATGCTGACTACAGAAATAATCTCCGAGCAGAAGATCGAGGTGGATGATGTGCGTCTGCGTCAAATGATCAAACAGTTTGCAGCCTCATACGAGTCGCCCCAGGAGATGATCGATTGGTACTATGAAGATGCCGGGCGCATCGATCCTGTCAAGCATGTTGTTCTTGAAGACCAGGTTGTTGACTGGGTTCTGAGCCAGGTAAAGGTTGAAGAAAAACACTACTCATTTGATGAATTGACGAATTAATTGACGAATTAATTGACATAACTGTAATGAATCAAGGCGGAGAAAACATGCAGGATCAACTGGCAAATAACACTGTTCTCAATCCACGCAACCAGGGCTTGATCCCTATGGTTGTCGAACAGACTGCTCGCGGTGAACGCGCCTATGATATCTATTCACGTCTGCTCAAGGAGCGCGTGATTTTCATCGTCGGTACGATAGAAGATCACATGGCAAATGTGATCGTTGCGCAACTGCTGTTCCTGGAGTCTGAAAATCCGGACAAGGATATTCATCTCTACATCAATTCACCCGGAGGTTCGGTAACAGCCGGTCTGGCCATCTATGACACCATGCAATTTGTCCGCCCCCATGTCAGCACCATGTGCATCGGCCAGGCGGCGAGCATGGGTGCACTGCTGCTGGCCGCCGGGGAGCATGGCAAGCGCTACTCTCTGCCGCACTCCCGCACCATGATCCACCAGCCGCTGGGCGGCTACCAGGGGCAGGCGACTGATATCGAAATCCACGCGCGTGAGATACTGACGGTGCGGGAGCGACTCAATGGCATCCTCGCAAACCATACCGGTCAGCCACTGGAGAAGATCGCAGATGATACAGAACGCGATAATTTCATGAGTGCTGAAGAGTCTGTCGAGTATGGTTTGATTGACAAGGTGCTTGATCAGCGGACTGAGAAGGGTTGAACATCTCCTGAATCATTTCCTGTTTGAACGACAAAATGCCCGCCTGATGCGGGTATTTTCGTTGTGATATACTTTCATGAAATCCGCATATCTAACGCGGTAGCATCTGCTTGCCAATTTTTCGTAATTCGATATGATGGATAGATCAACTATTTTAATTTCTCATGGTAGAAGTGAATGAGTGACGATTTAACGACCTCGGATGATGAGAAGCTCCTCTATTGCTCTTGTTGCGGCAAGAGTCAGCATGAAGTCCGCAAATTGATTGCCGGGCCTTCCGTCTTTATCTGCGACGAGTGCGTCGAACTCTGCAATGACATTATCCGTGAAGAGATTCAGGGTGCGTCTTCTGATGAGGTCAGCGGGTTGCCGAAGCCAAAGGAGATCAATGCGTGGCTGGATGATTACGTTATCGGTCAAAAGCGCGCCAAGAGAGTGCTCTCAGTGGCTGTCTATAACCACTACAAACGTCTCGAGGCTGTCGCTCAGCAGAAGAAAGATGATGTCGAAATTGCAAAGAGTAATATTCTGCTGATCGGTCCGACCGGTTCTGGAAAAACCCTGCTGGCGGAGACTCTGGCGCGGCTGTTGAATGTTCCTTTTACGATTGCCGATGCGACGACCCTGACCGAAGCAGGCTATGTGGGCGAGGATGTTGAAAACATCATCCAGAAGCTGCTGCAAAAGTGCGACTATGATGTCGAAAAGGCGCAGAATGGCATCGTCTATATTGACGAGATCGACAAGATCTCGCGTAAATCCGACAATCCGTCGATTACCCGCGATGTTTCCGGTGAAGGTGTACAGCAGGCGCTGTTGAAGCTGATCGAGGGCACTGTGGCTTCAGTACCGCCCCAGGGAGGACGCAAGCATCCGCAGCAGGAGTTCCTGCAGGTGAATACCGGCAATATCCTGTTTATTGTCGGCGGAGCCTTTTCCGGTCTGGAAAAAGTCATCCGCGATCGTTCCGAGAAGGGCGGCATCGGTTTCTCTGCTGAAGTTCACAGCAAGGATGAGAATCAAAATCTCGGCGAGATTTTTGCCGATGTCGAGGCGGAGGATCTGATCAAGTTCGGTCTGATTCCGGAGTTTGTTGGCCGTCTTCCCGTGATTGCCACGCTCGAAGAGCTGGATGAAGATGCACTGGTGCGTATTTTGACGGAACCGAAAAACGCGCTCACCAAACAGTATAGCCGTCTCCTGGAGATGGAAGGCACTGAACTTGAGATCCGTGATGATGCGCTGCATGCAATCGCCCGCAAGGCGATGGCGCGCAAGACCGGCGCTCGTGGTTTGCGCACGATTCTCGAGCAAATTCTGCTTGATACCATGTATGACCTTCCCTCCATGGATGATGTTTCCAAAGTTGTTGTCGATGAGACGGTTGTTTCCGGCGACATTGCCCCCTATATTATCATCGAGGGCGGCGAAAAAAGAGCCGCCCTGTCTGACTGACG
>JAIVTC010000365.1:0-2284 GCA_048629055.1 Candidatus Bathyarchaeota archaeon | reverse complement strand
CGCCAAAAGCAACAGAGCACCCACACAAGTTATCTGATTAAATTGTTAAAGAACATTCTCGCCGCACATCGTGCGACAAAGAAGCGGAAGTTTATACCCACCTCATCCCGCAGTCAACATCTAATTTAATTATCTGACTTAAAAAAGATGCCTTAAACAGCCATCGCAATCTTTTGATGACCCCGCATTTCAGCGCTTATTTGGCGACTTCAATGCGATGCGAGCGGCGTATTATAGGGACTTTTCAGAAGCCGTCAACCGCTTTGTTTTTTATTTTTTTAGAGCCAGGTCCAGATCCGCAATCAGATCCTCCACATTCTCCAGTCCGACCGCAATACGCACCAGTCCGGGGGTGATTCCAGCAGCTTTGCGCTCTTCGTCCGTGAGACGCGCATGGGTTGTTGAGCCGGGGTGCGTGATGGTCGTCTTGGTATCACCCAGGTTGGCTGTTATCGACATCAGCCGCTGCTTGTCCATGAGACGCCATGCCGCCTGCTGTCCACCGACAGGCTCAAACGAGAGGATTCCACCCGCCGCTGTCTGCTGCCGCTGCATCAGTGCCTTCTGCGGGTGTGAGTCCAGCCCCGGATAGTAGACACGCTCGACACCGGGTTGCCGCTCCAGCCATTCGGCAAGTTTGTGTGCATTTTCACAATGCTGACGCATGCGCAATTGCAGTGTTTCGAGACCCTTGAGAAACACCCAGGCGTTGAAGGCACTCATGGTCGCGCCGGCAGTGCGCAACACACCATACACCTCTTCGCCGACAAGCTGCTTGCTGCCAACAACGGCGCCGCCCATACAGCGCCCCTGACCATCGATATATTTTGTCGCCGAATGCACCACCACGTCCGCACCCAGCTCCAGTGGACGCTGCAATACCGGCGTGCAAAAGCAGTTATCAACGACCAGGATCGCATTGTTTTGATGCGCTATGTCAGAAAGTGCGGCTATATCGCCAATTTCAGTCATCGGGTTGGATGGCGTCTCCAGAAACAGCATCCTGGTATTCGGGCGAATTGCCTCGCTCCAGGCCGCCGGCTCTTTCAAATCGACATAGGTGGTTGTAATGCCAAAACGCTCGAGGTATTTCGTGAAAAGTATATTGGTGGAGCCAAAGATGCTGCGGGAGCTGACGATATGATCGCCATGCTTAAGAAGCCCCATGCAGGTAGCAAGGATCGCTGCCATGCCAGATGCCGTTGCAACGCATGATTCAGCGCCCTCCATCGCCGCAAGCCGCTCTTCAAAAACCGCGACCGTCGGGTTGGTGAAGCGCGAATAGATGTTGCCGGGGTCATCCCCTGAAAAGCGCGCCGCCGCCTCCTGTGCAGTGTCGAAAACAAAGCTGGAGGTGAGAAATATCGGTTCCGAGTGTTCGCCTTCAGCACTGCGTTGATGCCCGGTGCGTATCGCCAGGGTCGCCTGTCCCCATCGCAGATGTTCTGTCATCACAATCTCTCCTGAAGATCATCATAGGCGCAGCGCATTGCACATTCCCATGCGGCGCAATGCCCGTTGGTTATTGCGCCCTACACGCTAAAACCTAAAACCTAAAACCTAAAACCTAAAACCTAAAACCTAACCGCAGAATCCACCAAACTCCAACCACTGTCAACCACAGACACAAAAAAGCACCGCGAACGGTGCTTTTTTGCGCTATCCCGTCATCACAACGGTACTTTAGGAGCAACCATCAGCCAAAGGTGTCGTTGGTGATGTTGTTGAACCAGGAGTGAGCGTATTGCACTTCACGCGAACGCATCTCATCGGTCTGATCCATCGGTGACAAACCACCGGAACCCTTGACCTTGACGATTTTGCCATCCTTAAAGTCATACACCATGGCGACAGAGATGCCATGACCGGGGGCAATGACACTGTAGCAGGTGTTGACGTAAGTCGGATGGGGCGCCTCGCCACCTCCAAGCAGTGCAACCACAGCCGCTGCAGCAACCTTGGCTTCAGAGCTTGCCGCATAACCGGATTTCGGCAGCGGAGAAGCAAGTGCCGCATCGCCGATGACGTGGATGTTCTTGTGAATGGTCGATTCGAAAGTCTTGCCTTCCACAGGACACCAGCCCTTGTCATTCGTCAGCCCGACAGTCTTCGCGATGGCACCTGCCATTTGCGGAGGAATGACATTGATGATATCGCCCTTGATCGTATCCATCTCGCCTTCGACCGTCATGTCAGCTTTACTGACAGCAGAGATCTTGCCGCCCGTGGTGCTGCTGAGCCACTCGATCATGCTGTTGTCGGTCTCGTAGCCATAGTGACGTTT
>JAIVTC010000364.1:0-2745 GCA_048629055.1 Candidatus Bathyarchaeota archaeon | reverse complement strand
GAAAGGACAGGGTATTAAAAGATCTGGACGGCTTCCAGGTGATCGCCCGTCTGAAGAAAAAAGATGTGTGGGGCTGTTTTCGCTCCTATCCCAATGCCATCGAGCTGATCTTCAGCCGCCCCTATCGTAACCGGCGCGACAAAACGCTCACCAGTTACATCATGTTTTCCGACATGATGCAAACAATTGAAGTCATTTTCCGCTTCCATGATGAGCTCTCGCCAATAAACCAGCAGCGCCGACTGAAGGAGGTCCAACGCGTTGCTCATCCCGACATCATGCATCGCATTGGCCGTATGACACGCAATTTCCTGGTCGCTTTTCAGGAGGCCATTGGTGAATCCATCGGTATTCTGCTAACCAGGGCGCAAAAAAGCATGCCCATGAAGGGAGATGAGAAGCGCATGCAGAAGCTTGGCGCCGGTTCAGTCAGTTTTGCCGACAACATGGCTTATGAATCGGTACTGGAGAACTACATTGCACGTCGCGTCGTTGTCGAGATGCGCATGGATGACGACTCCATTGTCGAATATGAAGGCTATCTCAAAGAGTATTCAGCCGACTGGATGTCGATCGTCGGCTGTCAACTCGACGAAGAGAGCCGGCTTCCGCTGAGAGATGCCAATCGTTTAATGCTGCAGCGTGTCCTTGATTTCCATCTTCGTCTCGGTGCATCCGATGAAAACCCGAAGCAGATCATCTTCACTCTGCAACTGACCAACAAAGGTGATAAAACCATCCAGCTGTGTCAGATTGAGGATGACAATGGCTATCAGCACCAGATTAGATGCAAGCTCGCTCCCGAGGAGAGCATCACCATTGAGTTGACTGATTTGCCGAAGAGAAGCCTGGCGGAGATCAACCACGATCAATTGCCGCTGTCACTGCCATTGATAGCGCCCGAGCGCGCCATGGCCGATAGTGGAACAACACAGAAAGAGAGTCCAGGTTCAGATGAGGAGGAATTACAGTTTCCTGCTCTGCCGAATGTCACTCTAGTCTATTACTCGACACGCGCCGTTGATGTCTATATACCCAGGAGCCGCGGCCTGATTCGCCATGGAGGCGAGTATGTCGATGCACGGCGAAAACGCCGGGTTAAGGAAGATAGCCTCTCTGAATGAGACATCTGTCATTTCGAGCGATAGCGAGAAATCTCAATCAGATTGCCGCGTCGCTGAGGCTCCTCGCAATGACATGGTGGATGCGGCAAAAAGACGCCTTATCCCCCCTACTGTTTTCTCCTCACTGGAAGGTCTTCTCAAAATAGTCGTCGCTGAGTTTTTTCACCACACCGGCAAGTAGAACAAGACTGATCAGGTTGGGTACGGCCATGAAAATATTGGTAATGTCGGCGAAGTTCCACACCAGCTGCAGCGGCACGCTGGCGCCGACCACCACCAGCACGATGTAGACGATTCTGTAGGGCAGCACCGCCTTCTCCCCAAACAGGAATTCTGCGCTGCGGTCGCCATAGTAGCTCCAGGCAATGATCGTAGAGTAGGCGAAAAACATCAGTCCGAAACCAACCACCCAGCCACCGAAGTCGCCCAGAACCTGGCTGTAGGCATAGGCGGAGAGCGCCGCGCCTGTCAACTCCTCCGGGCGGGCGTCCCCCCAGGCGCCGACAATGACAATCACCAGTGCAGTCATGGTGCAAATGATCAGGGTATCGATGAAGGGACCAAGCATGGCGACCAGGCCCTCACGCACGGGCTCGCTGGTGCGGGCGGCTGCATGGGCCATGGGAGCGGAGCCCAGACCGGATTCGTTGGAGAAGACACCGCGGGCGACACCGTATTGTATAGCAGCGCCAATGGCGCCGCCGCCGGCTGCCCAGGGATTCAGCGCATGGTTGATGATGGTCCACAAGGCATCAGGAATAGCTGTGAAATTCATGACCAGTATGGTCAGCGATGCAAGGATGTAAGCGACCGCCATGAACGGCACCATGATGGAAGCGATTTTGGCGATGCGCTTGATGCCGCCGATGATGACCAGGCCGACTGCAATGCCCATGATGACGCCCAACGTCGTTTTATATTCCGCAAGATCCGGGATGATGAAGCCGATGCCATCAACAACCGAGTTGGCCTGCACCATGTTGCCGATACCGAAGGAGGCGATCAGAGTGAATACCGCAAAGGCTGCACCGAGCTTTGGCATTCCCAGGCCATCACGCAGCGTATACATGGGACCGCCGGAGACCTCGCCGTTGGGATGCAGGTAGCGGTACTTGAGCGCCAGGGTGCAGGATGCATATTTGGTGGCCATGCCGACAAGGGCGGTAATCCACATCCAGAAGACGGCCCCGGGACCGCCCAGCGTGATGGCAGTGGCGACACCGGCAATATTTCCGGTGCCAATCGTGGCGGAAAGGGCTGTCGAGAGGGCCTGAAAATGGGTGACTTCACCGGGGTCATCGACTTTGTCGTACTTGCCCTGCACCAGGTTGGTGGCATGACGAAAACCACGGAACTGGATACCCCGCAAACGAATGCTGAGATAGAGCCCGGTGCCAACCAGCAGCACAATGGAAGGAATACCCCAGGCATACCCGGCGATAATTCCGGTGATTTCGGTGAGATTGGCAATCAGGTTTTCCATTTAGTCGCGCTCTCTGCTGGATGCTAGTAAAGGAATAGTAACAAAATCCCTAAGTAGATTGATCTTTTTCAAGAGAGATAAATAATGAGAAAAAACATGATCTGAATCAAACAAGCTTCTTTTAATTCAACTATAATT
>JAIVTC010000363.1:0-2198 GCA_048629055.1 Candidatus Bathyarchaeota archaeon | reverse complement strand
CATCTGTCGATGCTTCGCGCCAGTTCCACACGGCCGTGTCTGGCTTGATAAGAGGCGACTGTTGCTTCGACCAGCGCAAGAAATTTTGAATATCTCACGCCCGCGCCTGAGGCGCATGATCAATCATTACAATTTGACGCCGCCGACAGAGAGCACGAATGAATAACGATATCAGTTTGCAGTCATCAGTAGGCAGTTCGCAGTAAAGACTTGGAGCAAAAACTGCCTACTGCAAACTGCTGACTGCCAACTCTCTTCAGATTAGAACCATGGATTCCCCATGAAGAGGTAGAAGCTGCTGTCGCCGGTATCAGCGGCTCCATAACCGAAGTAGAGCGGCGCCAGAGCATTGTCGAGTCCCAGGAAGATACTACCTGCAGTAATGGTGTCGCTCAAACTGATATCGCCGGAGTCCATCCAGGCATTGCCGCTCTCCAGGCTGACACCGGCATAAGCCTGGACGAGTCTGTTCTTGAATAGCTGGCGTTGATAACCCAGCGATGCAAATGCAGCGTGTTGTCCGGTGAGCTGGTTTTGCTGCAATCCCGACAGATTCAGGAATCCGCCCAGCTGAAACATATTTTGCAGCGGCGCATCATCTCCCGGCGTCGTATCGTAAGAGATCCTCCCCAGCAAGGTATTTTTCCCCCAGCTTTTCGCCCCTACCGACATGAAACCGAGCTGTTCGAAATCGTCATCCGCTCCAAGAAATTGACGTGAGAGCAAACCATCCAGCTGCATAAGATAACCCATCCTTGGAAAATTAACAGAGTCCAGTTTATCCACAGAAAACTGCAGATAGAACGCTCCGCTGTTAAAGTCGTAATCCTGCAGATTGTTCAGGCCGGTCAGAATATCCACATCACCGATCATCCCCCTGTAACCACCACGAATTTCACCCCAGTAGCCCAGGTTCATACCTGCAGCAAGATCGATGGCGGCCGTCGTCACTTTATATCTTGACAGCGCAACATCATCTTCAAACAAGTGATAATTGGTGCGCCAGTAAGCAAGCCTTCCATTGACAAAGTATTTCCCATCATAGCCCAGCGGCTGGTAGATCTCGGTGAAGATGCCGGGATCCTCGCCAAACTGGAATCCGGTGCGCCACTCGCCATTGCGGTCGTTCAACGGCATCTTTGTGTAAGCAGCACCGATATTGAAGCGTGAATCGCCTGCAGAGGTATCCACCGACAGCTCAAGACCAAACTGCAGGAAATTCGTGCCCCAGGATTTCTTGCGCGCCTTGATGATGATTCCATCCTCTCCGCTGCTGTCATGCACCAGCTCGTAAGTGACGCTTTCAAAAATCCCCTGCCCGTAGATGCGTCCAATACCCTCTTCGAGCCTGTCCAGGTCCAATTGTTCGCCCTCCCTGATGCCAAGAAGATTCGCCAGCAGCTCATTGCTCAATTTGCTGTCATTGTCGAAGCGAATGAAGTCGATCGCCCTGCCGCTCACCCCGGATCCCGTCTCTCTTCCTGCTTCTGTGCTGTTATCAAGGCTCCCTGGTTTCGACGATCTGCCAACTGCTGCTCTCCGCGTTGATGCCGCAACATGCTGCTTCGCCATGCTGTTGTATTTCGCCCCGGGAACGGAGAGCCTGCGCAACTGATTCCGCTGCTTGTGGGCAGCCTTCTCTCCGATCTCAATAGCAAGCTGTGCCTTGTCAAAATCTGCTGATGTCACCAGCTTGCCCAGAGGAGGCACGATCAGCACATCCCTGCTGGTGAGGCTCGCAAGCTGGCGTTCAGTGTTTCTGCGTGTCAGCAGGCCGGTCAGCTGCACAGCCATCATCAGTGCCGAAGTGAGCTCCTCCTGGGTCAAGAGAGGTGTGCTGATGTCGATCGCAATGACGATGTCAGCCCCCATCTCCCTGACCACGCTGACAGGCAGGTTGTTGGAGATGCCACCATCGACCAACAGCTTGCCCTCATATTTCACACCGGCAAAGACACCCGGTATAGAGATACTGGCTCGAATCGCCGTGGCGAGATTGCCACTGCCGAGAACAACCTCTGTACCTGTGACTATATCTGTCGCCACTGCGCGAAACGGGATGGGGAGACGATCAAAGTCATTTACCTCCGCAACATTGACTGTCAGGCGGTTCAACACCAGGTTGAATTGCTGCCCCTGTATCATCGCTGTTGGTATGCTGAGTTTGCCGTCCTTGACTCCGGCCTTCAGCCTGGAGA
>JAIVTC010000362.1:0-7918 GCA_048629055.1 Candidatus Bathyarchaeota archaeon | reverse complement strand
CCTCAGCAGCATCCTACATTCGGTTGTTAACCTTCAGGTGATGGTGCAGCTCATGTCCTGCCCGCAGCACATCGGTGACTTGATCTTGCCGTGTCCGTTGGGGCACTCGGATATCTCCACTTCAGTGCCGTCATCCATCTTCAGGGTGCCGTCTACCAGCGGAGCGTCGCACTTGCCGCAGGTGGCATTGACGCTCATTCCACAAATCTTGCATTCATAAGTTGCCATTGGTGTTCCTCAATTCGGGTTATTGGATAAGAGAAGAGTCGAATATAACAACCCGATCATTAACTGTCCAATTAAAACGAGGACTGAGTCGTGAGGGCTGAGGACTGAGGACTCAGCACTCGTTATTCACTCCTCAGGACTGTGGTTAGTGGTTTGTGCTCCGGGATGTTAAACGGCGCAGGTGATTGCTCCTGTGCAAGATCGACTGTCAATCCCGAGTTGCTGGTTTGCCATTGTCCCTTGAGCTGCATCGAGGGTTCCTCACCCTCAAACAGGACGTAGCTATAGCGGCTGTAGTGGGGCAATTTGCGGGCGATTCCCGGAGCCGCCTGCAGTGGCTGGATGATCAACAGGGCAATGCTGATCTGCGGATTGCGGGGGTGTCGTCTGCTGACGGCAATGCTGTTCTGCTCTGTTTTCTGGTTCCTGTTACCAGGCAGCCTGTTCACAAACGAATCAAACAGCGGGGTGAAGCGATTTTCGGCGCCAAACACCCAGATGAATCTGTCGTCAGGAAGTTGCTCGAGTTGATTGTCCCAGCGTATCTCGATGCCTGACTGACCCTTGCTCCAGCTTTCGGCAAGGCTGCGATAGCTCTCTTTGGCAGGTTTCGAGGCATTGGAGGGAAGCACGATGGTGAGCTTGTGTGCGCCAAACAGTTGTCCCAGCGTCGCCGGTGTTTCGCCCGGATCCAGACGCCGGAACAGGTCAAAGCGGGGGTCGATGCTCAGGCGCAGCGGACGCTGCTGCAATAGCAGATCGATCTCAAGATTGCGCTTATCCATTACGAGGGTGCGCTGCAGGGGTTCCTCACTCCCTTCGATGTGAATGAAGATTGGTACCTGTAGTTGATATGAGGCTTCAGGCTGTCTCTGCTGCAGCTGTGCCGTGAGGCGGTAGCCTGCCTCTGTTTTGCTGACATTGGCGTTGTTCAATTTCAGAGCGGGTGCGCCGCTGCGCCGGATCCACTGCTCAAAGACGCCGTCGAGCTGTTGTTTGCTGACCGCCTCGAATGACTGCTGCAGCTCCTTAAAGCCGGCATGTCGAAAACGGTTGTTCGTATAGAAGTGACGCAGCCCCTGAATAAAAATCCTGTCGCCCAGCTGCATGCGCAGCATGTGAAAAAACATCATGCTTTTGGCATAGCCGACTGCCTGGCTGATCTCTCCATGGTGTCCGCGAAACCCGGAGAGTGGAAAATCATCGGATTTTGCAACATAGTCTGCATAGCTTTGCAGGCTGTTGCGGCGATAGGAGGCTCCCTTGCCCTGCTGCTCCTTGAGCAGGTGATCGGCCAGATAGGTGGTGAGTCCCTCGCTCCAGTTTCCGGAGGCGTAATCGACGTAGACGCCGTTGCCCCACCAATTATGCAGGATTTCATGCGGATAGGAGCTGTGGATGATAAACGGCAGACGCATCACCCGCGGACCAAGCAGGGTAAAGGAGGGCATGCCATAGCCGCTCTCCCAGAAGTTCTCGACCAGCGCAAACTTGCTGTAGGGATACTCTCCCAGTAGATCCTGGTAGAGAGAGAGGTAGCGGCTGGTTGCAGCAAGGTAAGTTTCAGCCAGCTGCGGGTCATCACTGCGCAGATAGACCAGCGCCACTGCAACAGGGGTGGCTTGTGTGTAGAGATGATAAGGCGCAGCGATCAGATAGATGTCATCCTGTGGAATGGACTCCTGCCACCCATCATCGTCAGCAAGCGGTTCTCCCTGGCTGATGGCGCTCCAGCCATCCGGCAGATGGATTTTCAAGGTGAAACTCAGCAGGCTGTTTTCGATCACGGGAAACCAGTAGCTGCCGATGCTGAGGAAGACTCCCTGTGTAGAGATCAATCCCGGTGATGTCTCTCTACCGCCGCTATATCCCTGGGAGAGAGTGGTGAGGGGGTGATGAATACGGCCGGCATATTGAATGGTGATTTCCCGGCCCGGCTGAGACAGCTGCAGTTGATAGCGCTCGACGGGGAGGGCAGACTCCAGCTTTTTAGTGAGTGAGAGTGTTGCACCGGGAGTCGTTGCCGCAGGGTTGAGATTGGCATGCAGGTTGAATTCCACTGATGTCAATGCGTCAGGCAGGGTGATGTGGTCTTCAACCCTGATGCTGCCTGTTTCGGGAGTGAGCCATACTTCCAGGTCATGATGGATGATATGGCTCTGTTGCGCCTGAGCGGCGGGGAAGAGGGAGGTCAATAGCAGTAGCAGCAGTATGGGAACAGCTTTCATCGATTAGGATACAATGTGATTTTTCGTGATTGGGTGTGTTCGTAATATCTCAATAACCCCGTGCAAGGCAGCAATATGTAGGATGCTGCTGAGCTTGCGAAGCGCATCTGTCGAGTGAATCCGCGATCGATGCGCTTCGTTCCTCAGCAGCATCCTACACCGTCTTGAACAATGCACGGGATTATTGAGAAGATACATATATTCTAACAGTCAACGCATGCCAGGATAGGCGTTCCCACGCAGGAGCATGGGAACGAGGAATATTATACGCAACTTCCAACAGGTCTTTCTGATGTCAATAAAAAACTCTATCCTCTGGTTGTCGCTTGCGCTGATAATTGTCGCGCTTGCGGCCTGCTCCGAGGAGCATCAATCACCACCAATGCCAGTCACTGACAATCATGGTCATCAAGGGGATGTTGAAGCCCCGGCACAGCACGATGGCGGAGAATCCATCCAAAGCTCTGTTGTTGTGGAGTTGAAGAAAGCACCGGGTCTCGATGAGCTGATTCCAAAACTGTTGTCAAAGCAGCTCATCTCGGTGGGTGAAACGCACACCAATTATGGCCATCATCTCAATCAGCTGGAGATCATCCGCCGACTCCATGCGGAGTCTCCCGATATTGCAATCGGCATGGAGATGTTTCAACAGCCCTATCAGTCCCAGCTGGACGCCTTTATAAAAGGAGATCTGAGCGAACAGCAGCTGCTTGAAGAGAGCGGCTGGTACAAACGCTGGGGCTACGACTACAGGCTCTACCGTCCTCTTCTGGAGTACGCACAAAAAAATCACATCCCGGTTGTTGCGTTGAACATCTCCACGGAGATCAAGGAGCGTGTCTCGGAGGTTGGTTTGGATGGACTTTCCGAGGAGGAGCGCCAACAGATTCCGGCACAGATCGATCGCTCGGACCAGGCTTATGAGCAGCGTCTGCGCGAAATATATGAGCAGCATCCGCAGATGAAAAAAGAGGATTTCGGCCGCTTTGTTGATGTACAGCTATTGTGGGATGAGAGCATGGCGTCACAGGCAGCCGCCTGGCTGCAAGCTCATCCCGGTAAAAAAATGATCCTGCTGGCGGGAACAGGGCATCTGCTCTTTGGCTCCGGCATACCCAACCGCGTCACGCGGCGCATTCCTGTCGAGAGCGCGATTGTGCTGCCTGCGGATGGTCTGGAGGTAACCCGCAACATTGCTGATTTTGTCATCTATCCGCCAAAAGCAACTCTGCCCAAGGCTGGTCTGATGGGGTTGTTTCTTGAAGATGCGGATAACGGCGTGAAGATCAGCGGGCTTGGCGGCAACAGCAGCGCAGCGAAAGCAGGGGTCAAACAGGATGATGTCATCCAGATGCTGAACGGTAAAAAGGTCATCACCCTCAGCGACATCAAAATTGAACTGCTGGACAAGCTGCCGGGAGAGGAAGTCAGTCTGGGGGTTTCCAGAAAAGGGATGTTATGGGGTGATGAAATACAGGAGTTCACCTTTGAGTTGGGGAGATAGGTTTTAGGTAGGTTGACTTAAAACCTAAAACTTAAAACCTTCCTACCTAAAACCTTCCCTCAGGAACACACATCGGAGTTAACTCGGAATTCAACTCCACAATCTCCAGCCGGTGATTGCTGCAGGGGTGCTGTGGCGATGGTCCCTGTGTCATCAGGATCTTACCCTCTTCAATATCCCGGTCGGCGCACCAGCGGCGTATAAAGGGGCTCCAGTCCTGGTGGTCGGTTTTGACCTCTATCGGCAGTACGCCATAGGAGAACTGCAGCTCCTTGCAGGTTTTTTCGCGATGACTGAAGGCGATGATCCATACGGGCAGGCGAAAGCGTGTGACATTTCTTGCAGT
Source organism: Candidatus Bathyarchaeota archaeon (assembly GCA_048629055.1). GTDB lineage: Bacteria > Pseudomonadota > Gammaproteobacteria > Chromatiales > Chromatiaceae > Sva-25. Next base: position 3,612 of record JAIVTC010000362.1, on the reverse strand, counting down.
ATCGCCGCTTGCAGTGGGCACCACAACGGCCAGCGGCAGGGAGCGTTCAATGATGTGGTGTATGCTCAGCGCAATCACATTGACTGAATCGATTTCCCACTCTTTCTCCTGCTGCAGCAGGCTTTGGTCGATTTCGTGCTTCAGATGCCAGATTGGCCGGTCCGGCTCGGTAGCCGCGGCAATACGCGCAAGCATGTTGACCGACTCCTCGGGATAACTCCCCATCGCAGACTCACCCGAGAGCATCACGCAGTCGGTGCCGTCGAGGATGGCGTTGGCGACATCGGTTGCCTCAGCACGAGTCGGACGGCTGTAGTCAGTCATTGATTCGAGCATTTGCGTGGCGGTAATGACGGGCTTGCCGGCGCGATTGGCCTTGTGCATGATCTGTTTCTGTACTGAAGCAATGCGCTCGATGGGGATCTCGACGCCGAGGTCGCCGCGCGCAATCATCAAACCGTCTGTGACCTCGAGGATGGCGTCAATCAGATCAAGCGCCTCGATGCGCTCGATTTTGGCGATGATAAAGGGATGATAGTTCAGCTCATCAGCGGCCTTTCTGACAGCCACAATATCCTCTGCCGAGGCGACAAATGACTGGCTGACAGCGTCAACCCTGTTTTCGGCGGCAAAGGCAAGCCAGCGCTGGTCATTCTCGGTAAATGCGTCGACTCCTAGGTCGATGCCCGGCAGATTGAGCCCTTTGCGGGAGCTCAGCAGGCCACCGACGATGACTTCGCACTCGACATCACTCCCATTGGACTGCAGAACCTCCAGCTGGATGAAACCATCGTTGAGAAATAGCCGGTCTCCTTGCTTGACGGCCGCAGGCAGCCCCTTGAAACTGACGGAGAAACGTTCACGGGTTCCCCTGATTTTATCTGTCGTCAGGGTAATATACTCACCTTTTTGCAGGGTAAATGGCTCGTCGAGTTCGCCAATCCGCATCTTGGGTCCGGAGAGATCGCCCATGATGGCAATATGACGACCGCTGGATGCAGAAACTTCCCGGATGCGTTTGATAAGATTGCGATGGTAGTCGAAATCCCCGTGAGAGAAGTTCAGGCGCGCAATATTCATGCCTGACTGCATCAATCTCTCGAGCATCTCTGTAGAGTCTGATGCCGGGCCGATGGTGCAGATGATCTTTGTTTTGTGATTGGGGGTGTATTGATTGAAGCTCATAGGAACCAGGAAAATAAAGTTGGCAGTCGTCAGTTTGCATGAAAAAAGTTAGCAGTCATCAGTTTGCAGTTGGCAGCGATAAAGAAAGTCTGCAGTCGTCAGTTCGCAGACAACAGTTTGCGGTTTTTATTCCATCTTTATACTGCAAACTGCCTACTGCGAACTGCCAACTGTTTTTTTAATCGTTGCCGCTGCCTTTTTTGGCGCCTTCGACTGCTCCCTCTCCGGTGCCTTTAACAAGACCGCCGACAGCGCCTGCAGCGCCGCCAACGACACCACCGACGATTGGCACCACTTCATTGCCTGCTTTGGCGCCCTCTGCTGTTCCTTCTGCAGTGCCTGTTACTGCTCCGCCAACTGCACCGGCGGTGCCGCCAACGGTGCCGCCAACGACATCGCCTGTTTTCTCAGCCAGGTTTTTGTCATCTTCTGCATAAGCAGCTGCTGAGAACGCCAGAAGAGATGCCAGTAAAATCATTTTTTTCATGTTTCGTCTCCGAGAGATATTGAGAATGAAAGAAAATCCACTTTCAGAACGGTGATTCTGTCTTGTAACAATATAACTGTCAACAACGAATATATCATGCTGTGTGAGTGCTATGGTCGTGCAGGCGGCTAGTTTTTATATGATAAATCATCGCATAGACTCATAAAATGTGCTTAACTTGGTATTGCCTCAGCTGTTTACTGATTTTCATTTGAGTCTATGAAATATTTGCAAATCCTGCGTGGCGCTCTCTTTTTTATGCTGCTGTTGATCACTCCACTGGCGGCAGCGGCGAGTGACAACAGCACCGAAATACCTGATGAACTGCCGGAACTGGAGCAGATCAATGCAATTATCAATGCAGATGAAGCCCCGCCGGGAGTCGTCTTTGTCATCTATGAATATGACGAATCGGCTCTTACCTGGATCATGCCGAGGCTGGTCTACTATGTGACCCTGATCCATCAGCGTTTCCCGGGGCTCTCTGTCGCTGTTGTTTCACATGGTGATGAGATGTTGTCATTGACGAAGGAGAGCGCCGAAATCTACCCGGAAGTCCATTTTGATCTCGAGACCCTGGTGAAAGAGCTTGATGTTGTGTTTCATGTTTGCGGCTCATTTGCCACTCTTAATGATTTAGCAGAGAGTGACTTTCCGGATGTCATCGATGTCGTCCCCTTTGGTCCTGCCCAGGTAAGCGATTACAGGTCGCTTGACTATGTCGTGATCGATGCGGAGTTGTCAGAATGAATGACATTTTCAGACGGCAAATCAAAGCTGGCCTTCAAGATGATTTTGCAGCAGTGAGCCGGCAAATTTTTCAAAACTGGCGCACCCTCGAAAGTGGTGGCCGGGAATCCTGTGTGTGGCTTTCATCACACATCGATCTGCTCTATCGGGATCTGTCTGCAAGCCCGGAATTTCGCCGCAAGGTGCGGCAAACAGAGAGGTTGGCGGCAGCAGGCAAGCCTTATCACTGGATGCCGATTTTTGAATACAACAATTGCCGTTCAGGTCTGCTCTACCTGCCTCCTGGTGGTCGGATTTCCATGCACGATCATCCGCATAGTATCGGCGTCTCCATCGTGCTTGAAGGAACTCCACTGATCTCCCAAAGCGACGGGGTATTGACCAGCGGGCGCTCTGTTACTTCACTTGCAACAGAGAAGATCTCATACAAAAGGCTGCAGCCGCGTCAGAAAAGTTTCATTTTTCCGCACAAGAATAATATTCATGGCTTCTCGTCAACGGAATCATCCTGTTTGCTGTTGAATAGTGTGTTCCAAAAAAAGGCCATGCATCACCATGGTTTTTTGCCTGGACAACTTATCAATCGTTTTATCTCAGGAGAGTGTTTATCATCAACGCTTCAAAAATCCCTGCCGGGAATCTTTCTCTCGCTCTCACTCTCGGCATCTGTTTGCGCAGATGATACGACGTTTCCAAAGGGAGATGCTGCTGTGGCGTCGACTCTTGTGAGCTTGCCCTTTGATACGCTCGAACGGTACGCGTTGGATGGGAATGCAGATGCACAGGCTTTGCTTGCCGGGCGCTACTCCAGCGGAGACGGAGCCAAAAAAGATCTCTACAGGGCCGGCATCTGGTATCGACGCGCTGCTGAAGGCGGATGTGCCGAAGCTCAGTATCAAATTGGCGTGATGCTGCTCGATGGTGAAGGAGTAACGGAAGACAGCAACGAGGGACTCGAGTGGATATTCAGGGCGTCGCAGGCGGATCATGTCAAGGCAACAGAGGTGTTCAATTACCTGATGGCGAATCCTGTGGCGCTGGATTGTTAACCACCCATAGACCACAGTCATCCCGGCGCATGCCGGGATCCATGCTTGCCAATTATCGTCATTTTCCTGGATGCCGGCATTCGCCGGTATGACGGATAACTTATTTCCCTACTGATTTCTGCAATATCGCTTTCAACTCCC
>JAIVTC010000361.1:0-8641 GCA_048629055.1 Candidatus Bathyarchaeota archaeon | reverse complement strand
CGACCCGCTATGATATGGGTGGTTGCTAATTGAACGATAGATGCAGTATATGCGAAATCAATCTGTTTCCCTTCTATTTCTAATCGTCGGTGTTGCTGCATCAGTAGTGCTGGCATCAGCGCAGGCATCAGGCGCACGGAGTAACGGTCCGGTCTCCTATGCAGATGCTGTTGAGCGGGCGGCGCCGGCGGTGGTCAACGTCTTTGCCAGCAGAGCATTGGAGCGACAACCTCGGCAGCGCTTTTACGCTCCGCCGCGCATGCGCTCTAATCGGCGGCAGCGTGAAGAGAATCGCGGCTCCGGAGTCATCGTGGATGCCAAAGGCTATATCGTGACCAGCAGTCATGTGGTACAGGGTGCGGATAGCATCGAAGTGGTGCTGCATACCGGGGAACGTTTGCAGGCAACCATTGCCGGATATGATTCCGATTCTGATGTGGCCGTACTGCATGTTGATTTGAGTGAACGGCGTGTCAAATCCGGCCCACTGCCTGTCATCACACTGGGAGCATCCTCGAGCCTGCGAGTGGGAGATGTGGTGCTGGCGATTGGAAACCCTTATGGCGTAGGCCAGACGGTAACCATGGGGATTGTCTCCGCAACCGGACGCAGTCATGTTGGCGCCAGCAAATTTGAGAATTACATTCAGACGGATGCTTCCATCAACCCCGGGAACTCCGGCGGTGCGTTGATTGATGCACATGGGGATTTGATTGCCATCAACGCGGCGATTTTCTCCCGCAGCGGGGGATCGCAGGGAATCGGTTTTGCCATTCCGATAGATATGGTCAGGGGAATCATGCGGCAACTGCTTGATACAGGCATGGTCAGTCATGGCTGGCTGGGAATCGGCGGGCAGAGTATGACCGCGGCGTTGGCGGACTCCTTTGGACTGAAGCCGGATATGCAAGGTGTGCTGATTACTCAGGTCTATAATAAGGGAGCCGCAGGTGAGGCGGGGTTGCGTCCGGGGGATGTGATTACGCGCATTGATGAAACAGTGATCAACTCCTCTTCCGATATTATCAATACAATCGTATCAAAAGCGGTGGGTAGTGACATCCGTATTCAGGGGTGGAGGGGTTCTGCGCCTCTGGATCTCCCGGTGAAATTACAGGAGCGAGAGGGGAGGATAAGGAGTGAGGAGTGAGTAGCGAGGGGAAAGGTGAGGTGCACTCAGTACTCAGCACTCACTACTCGTAACTTCTCAATAATCCCATGCATTGTTTGAATCTGTGCAGGGCTGGTGATCTGCTTTTCAGGGCTGTATAAAACAGGGATGTTTTATCAGAGCTTACAGGGATGTATTCACGCGTCCCTGGAAGGCAGGCCCCAGCCCTGCTTACCCGCACAGAATTATTGAGACATTTCGTAACGACGGGTTGAATATATGGAAACCGGGCAGTTATTGATTACAGGCGTACTTATTCTGGTGCTGCTGATGTTTGCCTGGGGGCGCTGGCGCCATGATCTCATTGCCATGTCTGCGCTGGTGCTGTGTGCATTGCTGGGTTTGGTGCCGATGGAGTCGGCTTTTTCCGGGTTCAGTCATCCGGCGGTGGTGACAGTCGCTGCCGTACTGGTCATCAGTCATGCCCTGAAAAATGCCGGCGTGGTGGATCTTGCCGCCTCCCGGCTTGGATCGGTGACGGGCAATCAATTTGTTCATATCGGTCTGTTGACGCTGGTGGTGACTTTCGCTTCGGCTTTTATGAATAATGTTGGCGCCCTGGCTTTGATGCTGCCTGTGGCAATCGCAACGGCCAGAAAGCAGCAGCGCTCACCGGCGCTGATATTGATGCCGCTTGCATTTGGCAGCATTCTCGGTGGTCTGCCCACCATGATCGGTACGCCGCCGAATATCATCATTGCGTCGATACGTGCGGATATTCCCGGAAAAGAGGCTTTCGCGCTGTTCGACTTCTCGCCTGTCGGTATCCCTGTTGCAGTGGTGGGGGTTTTGTTCGTGATCATTATCGGCTGGCGGCTGTTGCCGAAAGAGCGTTTGCAGAAGAGTGCGGTTGACCAGCTGTTCGAGGTGGGCGAATATCTTGCCGAGCTTAAAATTACCGATCAGTCGGAGTTGCCGGGGAAGGATCTGCGTTCACTGGTGATGGATGAGGAGTGGGATCTGCTGCTGGTGGGAATTGCCCATGAAAACGGCAGGGCCAGACCGATGGTTTCAGATTATCGTTTTAAAAGCGGAGACATCCTGGTGGTGCTGGGGCGCGCAGAGGAGCTGCAGCCGCTGATCGATCGATATGGCCTGGAGATGCTGAGTGCGCCAGGTTCGGCCTTTGCGGATGTGGCGCCGGAGGAGTTGACGCTGTTTGAAGGTATCGTCTCTGGCAATTCCCCGCTGGTCGGGCATGGCGTCCCCTACCTGCGCCGCAGGAGCGGTGGAACCCTGGCTCTCTATGGCCTCTCGCGATATGGTGAAACGCTCAGGAAACGGTTGCGCAGGGTCAGTTTTCGCATGGGTGATATCCTGTTGCTACAGGGAAAGGAGCAGGATGTTGATGAGCAGATTGCGCAGTTTGGCCTGTTGCCTCTGGCTCCCCGTGCGCTGACGCTGGGACAACAACGGCAGGCGGGAGTTGCCCTGCTGGTGTTTGCAACGGCCATTGCGGTGGGAATGCTGGAAATCATGCCGCTCTATATGGCGTTTCTGCTGGCGATCATGGCTTATCTGATACTTGGCATACTGCCGGTGCGGCAGCTCTACGATGAGATTGACTGGCCGGTTATTGTCTTGCTGGGTGCGATGATTCCTGTTGGCCAGGCGCTTGAGACAACCGGCACGACAACACTGCTGGCAACAGCAATAGCAGAGTGGACCAGCGGTCTCAGCGTGGTGTGGGTGCTGGCGCTGCTGCTGATTGTCACCATGTTCCTGTCGGACATCATCAATAATGCTGCAACAGTGCTGGTGATGGCGCCGATAGCAATCAGTCTGTCACAACAGCTCGAAGTCTCGGTGGACCCCTTCTTGATGGCAGTTGCCGTCGGCGCCTCCTGTGCATTCCTGACGCCGATCGGACATCAATCCAACACCCTGGTCATGGGGCCTGGAGGGTATCAGTTCGGCGACTACTGGCGCATGGGACTGCCACTGGAGATACTCATCGTGATGGTCTCTCTGCCGATGATTCTCTATGTTTGGCCTCTGTGATTGCTGTTTCCATCGCGGCCGGATGGCCGTTCCTACGGGGCGGTGGGTATCTGTTGTGGGAGCGGTCTTCCGACCGCCATGGATGGCGGCAATGATTGTTCCTGCAATCTTATTGCATTTCCTCCATCCATGGGGGTCAGAAGTGCCGGCAACGCAGGAGCATTTACCGGCTGAGCACGATTGAAAAGAGAAAATATTCCATGATCACTGCTGAGCCCAGGCGTGAACCTTTCTTTCCAGAGTCTTGCGTGCTATGCCCAGGCGGCGTGCGGCTGCAGATTTATTTCCGCCTTCCATCTCCAGAACCTTGAGAATATGCTTTTTTTCAACACTGGCCAGCGCCACATCATCTTCCGGGGCATCTGCATCAGATAAAATGGTGAGTCCCCCTCCGATACACTGGCTTGGCTTGCTATTCAGCAGCAGACAGCGTTCAATGACATTTTTCAGCTCACGCACATTCCCGGGCCAATCATGAGAACGCAGATAATCCATCTCGGCATCACCAAGTTCTGGCGGCTCCACGCCCAGATCCCGGGCAATGGTGTGAACAAAATGCCTGGCTAAAATTGCAATATCACCCTCTATTTCACGCAGCGCCGGCATGCGGATCGAGAGCACGTTGAGCCGGAAATAGAGATCTGCGCGGAAATTTCCTGCCTTGACTTCAGCATCCAGATCACGATTGGTCGCAGCAACAATACGCACATTGACGGCAATTTCACGGTTTGAACCGACAGGGCGGATAGTGCGCTCCTCAAGAACCCGCAGCAGGTGCGCCTGCATCGGGAGCGGCATTTCACCGATTTCATCCAGGAAAAGGGTACCGCCATCGGCGTATGTAAAGAGCCCTTTTCTGAGCTGGTGGGCGCCTGTGAATGCGCCTTTAACATGGCCAAAAAACTCACTCTCGATCAACTCGGCGGATATGGCGCCGCAGTTAACTGGAACAAAAGCACCATTGCGCCCACTCCATTGGTGGATAGCGCGGGCGGCCAGCTCTTTTCCCGTACCTGACTCCCCCTCTATCATGACTGTTGACGGCATGGGCGCGACACGCCTGATGACCTCACCGACGCTTTTGATAAGATCTCCCTCACCCACAAATCCGGACTGTGCAAAAAGACCATCAACTCCGGCAGACGCAACCTGACTCTTGCTGCTGAGCTGCTCTCTCCCCATGCAACGCAGCACAGAGGCGGTCATCTGCTCAATGTCGAATGGCTTGGTGATGAGATCCGCCGCACCAACCCGAAGCGCAGCAATCGATGTCTCCACATCAGTGTCGGCCACCATGAAAATCACCGCTGTATCGCACCCCTGCTCCCGCAGTTCGCCTAGCCATTCAATCGCGCTTCTTCCGGGCAGTTGAATATCGGCAATAATCAGGTTGAAATGGCATCTGTGACGTAAAATTTCCGCTGCATCAGCATCTTCTGCAATCTCGATCAAACCACAATGCGTTTGCAGGCCGAGCTGCAACTGACGACCATGCTGTACATCAGAGTCAACAATCAATACAGACATCATCCGTGACGACACTTCACGGCGCGCAGCAGCAGTTGACTGTGGGATGCAGCTCTCTATTAACATCGTGTTTCGACCATGCCGGCCCCTGGTTGATGACAACTAACTTTAGCAGGAGCGGGACATTTTGTCTCAGCAACAAATGCTTTTATCGGGTCAAATTGATACAAATCATACCAAATATGGAAAAAAGAACCTCCTTGCTGCTCCATGCAACTCCATTTTTTCTAAAACGTCACTCCTCAATCACATCAGTACATGAAGTAGACTTCAGCACAGACAAAAAAACAGATTCTGTCAATCATCAAGATGGCATCAGACTTGCTTGTCAATATACATTGCTTTTCAACACCTTCAACTCATGTCTCTGACCCTACACAGAAAACAGATAGAGGCGCTGCTCATCAGCTTGCTGATCATGATCACGTTGCCTGCTGCTGCTGAGAATAACGGCATAACCAACCCCTTGATTCGACTGGCGACAACCACCAGCACAGAAAATTCAGGCCTGCTGAATCACCTGCTTCCCGTTTTCCACTCTGCTAGCGGATACAAGGTGCATGTCATTGCAGTAGGCACCGGCAAGGCGCTGCGCATGGCGCAGGACGGCGACGTTGACGTCGTGCTGGTGCATGCCCCGGAGGCGGAAGCCGGGTTTGTCGATGCAGGCTATGGAGATCATCGCCACGCTGTCATGTACAACGACTTTGTCGTGGTGGGGCCGGGCAATGACCCGGCGAAGATCCATGCTGCTGACGACATCCATGCTGCAATGGAAAGAATAGCTGCAGCAAAATCGCTCTTTATTTCACGCGGGGATGACTCCGGCACCCATAAAAAAGAGAACCAGTTGTGGAAAACCGCCGGCATCAAACCGGATAACAGCTGGCACAGGGAGGCAGGACAGGGAATGGGTAAAATTCTACAAATCGCAGCCGAACTTGATGCCTACACACTCACTGACCGCGGCACCTGGCTGGCTTACCGTGATAAATCCAGCCTTAAAATTCTTTTTGAAGGGGATGCTGCGCTGCATAACCCTTACGGCATTATTGCTGTCAGCGCCACTCGCTATCCGGATATCAATCACGCCGGCGCACTGGCGCTGATCAAATGGATAAGGTCAAAGGAGGCTCAACAGCTGATTGGCGACTATCGTATTGGCGAAACACGTCTGTTTACGCCTTCAGCAGAGAGTAATCAGATAGCTGCCTCAAAGGATTCAGCGGAAAAATATCAGTAAATCAGACGGAAATAACATGGAGACACTTGCCAACGCCACAGCAAATGCATTGTTTCTGCTCATCAGCGGAGATGCGGAGCTGTGGCAAATTGTTGCAATCTCATTCCAGGTTTCAGTAACAGCCATTCTGATCGCCACTCCCCCGGCTCTGCTCACTGCATTTGTGCTTGCCTACGGAAGATTTCCGGGCCGCAGGATGCTGATCTCGCTGTTCAGCACACTGCTCTCGATTCCAGCCGTAGTGATTGGTCTGACATTCTATCTACTGCTCTCCCGCCAGGGCCCCCTGGGAGAGTGGCGACTGCTGTTCACTCAAACAGCGATGATACTGGGGCAGATCGCCCTCAGCTTTCCCATTCTGGTGGCAATGGGACACTCTGCCCTGCAGTCAGCTGATCGACGCGCCTGGGAAACTGCCCTGACGCTGGGAGCAAATCCCATGCGCGCCGTAACCACGGTGATGTGGGAAGTCCGCTTCGGCCTGCTGGCCGCACTGCTCGCTGCATTTGGCCGCATTGTAGCGGAGGTGGGCGCATCCATGATGCTGGGCGGCAATATTCTCAACTACACCCGCAATATCCCGACAGCCATTGCACTGGAGACCAGCAAAGGCGAATTTGCCCAGGGGATCGCCCTTGGAATTGTACTACTGGCGCTTGCATTTACGCTCAACGCACTCTTTTATCACCTGCGGGGTGGAGGACAACCGGCATGAAACATACCCCTCTGAAGCTTCACTTCAACGACATTCACAAACGTTTTGGCAGACGCCCGGTACTCATCGGCGCCGACATTCAGCTTCTCGGCGGTGAATGTACTGTGCTGACAGGTCCGAATGGCGCAGGAAAAACAACCCTGCTGCGCATTCTAGCTGGACTCGAAAAACCTGATTCGGGTTCGGTCGATATGGGACTGGGAGCAACCCGCTGGCGTCGCTGTTACTCGGCGCTGCGCACCAGCATCCTCTATCTGCACCAGCATCCCTACCTGTTTGACGGCAGTGTCAGCAGCAACCTGGCGTATGCCATCTCTGACAAGCACAACCGCAGCCTGTGTGAGCAACGCATTTCCGAGGCGCTGGAATGGGCGAGCCTCACTGCAATCGCCGACAACCATGCCAGGACGGTCTCAGGCGGGGAACGTCAACGCGTTGCCCTGGCACGCGCCTGGTTGCGTGAACCACGGGCGCTGCTGCTGGATGAACCAACCGCCAACCTGGACCCCGAAGCCCGCATACGTACCCTGGAACTGCTGTTTCGCCTGAAGGAGTCGGGCATCGCACTGATGATCGCCAGTCACGACCCTCACCACTTTGCATCCCTGGCAGATAAACATCTGCAATTGACTCAGGGCATCCTCGCAGAAGAGTTCTCCGACACCACCAATATCACTCCATTCAGGAGAGCCCATCCATGATCGTGCAGCCGGCAGAGATTACTGCCGTTATTCTCGCAGGCGGACGCGGCAGGCGCATGGGCGGCAAAGACAAGGGATTGGTTGAGATCAACAACTTGCCACTGATCGAACATGTTTTATCAGCAGTGAGCCCCCAGACAGGTCAACTGATCATCAATGCGAATCGAAATATCGAGGAGTATCAGCGTTACGGCTTCCCGGTGGTGAGCGACACCATGGCGGACTACCAGGGGCCTCTGGCAGGATTTGCCAGCGCCATGGCAGCCGCAGAAACGGACTATATCGTTACTATCCCCTGCGACAGTCCGCTGCTGCCTGACGACCTGGTTCAACGCCTTGTTCAGGCTTTGAACCATGAAGATGCAGAATTGGCAGTCGCCCATGATGGTAAACGCCTGCAGCCGGTATTCGCCCTGATCCGGGTCAGCCTGCTGCCCGGTCTGCTGAAATTTTTACAGTGCGGCGATCGCAAAATCGACCTCTGGTATGCGCAACACAAGATGGCAAAGGCGGATTTCTCCGACATCCCGGAAACTTTCCTGAATATCAACACCCCCGCAGATCAGCAGCAACTCCAGCAACATGAGAGACTGAGATGATCAGCTACCCCCTTCCCCTGCTGGGGTTCTGCGCCTTCAGCGGCGCCGGCAAAACCACCCTGCTGAGGCATCTTCTGCCTCTGCTGCAGGCTGCAGGCAAGCATATCGGCGTGGTCAAACACGCTCACCACAACTTTGAAATCGATTACCCCGGCAAGGACAGCTATGAACTGCGCAAAGCCGGCGCCGAACAGATGGTGGTTGCCTCACGCAAACGCATGGCATGGATCAGGGAGTTTGACGATCATCGGCCCGAGCCCTCCCTGCAGGAGGCCCTGAAGTCGCTGGACGCTACATCTCTGAATCTTGTACTCGTGGAGGGATTCAAAACCGAACATATCCCAAAGATCGAGGTCCACCGGGCTGATCTCGGTAAACCGCTGTTGTTCCCTGACGACCCTGATATCATCGCCATAGCAACAGACAGTGAACTCCCAAGGCAAACACGTCATCTTCCACGACTGAACCTGAACCAGCCTGCAGAGATCGCAGACTTCATCCTGAACCGCTGGCTAAAGCAGGGGGCAACCTCTCAGTAGTTCCTCACAGTCGTAGGTTGGGCAAAGGAGCGGAGCGACGTGCCCAACCTACGTAAGCACATACTTTTTGAGACCTTACGAAAAAATCAAATAATCACATGAAAAAACCAATCACCATACCTGTTAAAACCAGCTGTGCCGATGA
>JAIVTC010000360.1:0-4085 GCA_048629055.1 Candidatus Bathyarchaeota archaeon | reverse complement strand
CTATTTTTTACCCAGCATCTCGTCGATCTTCTTCTCACTCGCAAGCCAGTCTGCATGTTCATGGCCCGGCGCGAAGTTGCGCTCCTTGGCGCGGTAATAAGCCATCTTCTCGATCATCTCGTAGCGCATCTGCGGATCGACTGCGGCGGCGGCTTTCTTTTTAGCAGGAGCTTTGGCTGCAGCTTTTTTGGGAGCCGCCTTTTTGGGGGCTGCTTTTTTAGGGGCCGCTTTTTTAGCAACAACCTTCTTAGCTTCAACCTTTTTGGCGACAGCTTTTTTCTTGGCGACAACCTTCTTCTTGGCCACGGCCTTTTTGGAAACGGCCTTCTTTTTTGCGACTGCTTTGACTTCTGTTTTTTTGCTCACTGTTTCTCTCTCTGAATGGTATTTAAATGATGTTGATAACTGTCATGCATTCTATACGAAAATTATCAATACCCCGAAATAATATTTGATTTATTGTAACTTCTCAAAAAGTCCGTGCATTTGAAATAATAATCCCCCTCAATCCCCCTTTTGTAAAGGGGGAGGCTTGTATGTTGCACGGGGTTATTGAGAAGTTACGTTTATCTCCTGAAAAGTTACTCGCCGGCGATCATCATCGATTCGATCAGCCATGATCCGGTGCGGGTGCTGCCGGGATAGTCATCATCGTTGCCCACGGCCACGAGCTGCTGAAACATGCTTTTGAGATTTCCTGCAATCGTGATCTCCTCTACCGGATACTGGATTTCACCATGTTCCACCCAGAAGCCGCTGGCGCCGCGTGAGTAGTCACCGGTAATTGGATTGACTCCCTGCCCCATCAGTTCGGTGACCACCAGGCCGGTATGCATGGTCTTCAGCAATGCCTCGTAATCCAGCTCTCCCATCTGAATCGAGAGGTTGTGTACACCGCCGGCATTCCCCGTGGTTTGTAAATCAAGTTTGCGCGCCGAGTAGCTGCTCAACACATAGCCTTTCAAGATGCCGTCAGCCACCAGCTTGCGGCGGCTGGTCGCAACCCCCTCTGCATCAAAAGCCGCACTGGACAATCCCTGCTTGATAAAAGGATTCTCTTCGATGTTGACCCATTCAGGAAATATCGGAGTATCCAGTGCATCCAGCAAAAAGGTTGCACGGCGATAGAGAGCTGATCCACTGATGGCGCGGATGAGACTGTTGAGCAATCCGGCTGCAATCTCGGCGCGAAACAGCACCGGCGCCTGGCGGGTCTTCAACTTGCGTCCATTGAGACGCGCGATAGCGCGCTGTGCAGCGCGTTCGCCAATATCAGCCGCTGCATCCAGCGCTGTCGCAGAACGGGCCGTGGTATACCAGTAATCTCTCTGCATGGACTCATCCTGCTGCGCGATGACGCTGCAGCTGAGTGAATGCCGGCTGCTCGGATAGCCATGCACAAAGCCATGCGTATTGCCATAAACCCCGACAGCCACTCCGGTATTGAGCGTTGCCCCCTCGGAGTTGGTGATGCGCGGGTCATAATCACGCGCAGCTGTCTCGCACTCCAGCGCCATTGCGAGCGCCTCTTCAATCTCAATATCCCATGGATGATAGAGTTCCAGGTCAGGAAATTCAGTCGCCATTAAGCCGGCATCAGCCAACCCGGCGAACTCATCCTCTGCGGTATATTTTGCAATTGCACAGGCGGCGCTCACGGCTTCATGAATCGCAGCAGCGGACAACTCGGCAGTCGACGCAGATCCCTTATGCCGCCCCATATAGACGCTGATGCTGAGGCTGTTGTCGCGTGTATGCTCGATGGTTTCCGGCTCTCCCAGGCGCACTGTAGCCGACAACCCCATGTCACTGTGCGCTGCAACTTCAGCCGATGAAGCACCCTGGCGTCCGGCCTCCCTGAGCACGTCTTCGACCAGCTGCTGCAGTTGCGCATATTTCGCCTTGTGATCAAACGCTCTCATACTGTACCGCCAATGGTCATGTTGTCCACCTTCAGGGTTGGCTGCCCGACCCCGACCGGCACGCTCTGCCCCTCCTTGCCGCAGACGCCGATGCCTGCATCCAGTTCAAGATCGTTGCCGACCATGCTGACGAGATTCAAGACTTGCGGGCCATTGCCGATCAGGGTGGCGCCCTTGACAGGCGCAGTGACTTTGCCGTTCTCGATCAGATAGGCCTCACTGGCGGAGAAGACGAATTTTCCGGAGGTGATATCCACCTGCCCGCCGCCGAAGTTGACGGCATAGAGCCCCTTTTCGACACTGGCGATAATCTCCTGCGGATCATGTTCACCAGCCAGCATGTAGGTATTGGTCATGCGCGGCATGGGCAGATGGGCATAGGACTCGCGCCGGCCGTTGCCGGTAGAGCTGACGCCCATCAGGGAGGCATTGTGCTTGTCCTGCATGTAACCCTTCAGAACGCCCTTCTCGATCAGCACCGTCCGCTGCGTGGTGGTGCCTTCGTCATCCATGTTAAGGGAGCCGCGCCGCCCTTCAAGCGTGCCGTCGTCTACCACGGTGCACAGTGGTGAAGCGATACGCTCACCCATGCGGCCGGCAAAGGCCGAAGTTCCCTTGCGATTGAAATCACCTTCAAGCCCGTGTCCTATGGCTTCATGCAACAGCACTCCCGGCCAGCCCGGTCCAAGCACCACGGGCATGGAGCCGGCGGGGGCATCGACAGCCCGCAGATTGACCAGCGCCTGACGTACAGCATCACGCGCCAACTCCAGCCCGCGATCATTGCGGGTGAAGAAGTCCAGCGAAGTACGCCCGCCTGCGCCGGCCGTTCCCTGTTCACGCAGATCCCCCTGCTCCACAATCACATGCACATTCATGCGCACCAGAGGGCGTATATCGCTGCGCAGCACACCGTCGCTGCCGGCCACCAGCACCATGTCGTAGGCAGCGATCAGATTGACGATCACCTGCTGCACGCGCGCATCCTGTCTGCGCGCCTCCTGCTCCACCTGATGCAGCAAGGCAATCTTGTCATTGCGTGACAGCGTGTCGAGTGGATTTTTTGCTGCGTAGAGTTGACGCCCTGCTGCTCCATCAGTTACAGCAATGTTTTTGCTCTGGCCTGCACGTGCGATCGCCCGCGCTGTATCGGCAGCCTGTAACAGATTCGGCAGCTGCAGCTCATCGGTATAGGCAAAGCCTGTTTTTTCGCCGCTGATGGCGCGGATGCCGGCGCCCTGTTCAATGCTGTAGGTGCCCTCCTTGACGATGCCGTCTTCAAGCGTCCAGGCTTCCAGACGACTCGACTGAAAATAGACGTCGGCAAAATCGATCTGATGCCCCATAAGATGGTCAAGCACAAGATCCAGATGGTGCTGATCAAGCCCGGCGGGGGCCAGCAGCTGCTGTTCAACAATTTCCAGCATGGGTTAAAGGTTTCCAGGATAGGGGTGGAAGGATGAAATTTCTCTTAGTTCGAACAAGGCCATCACTCCCCCCTTTATGAAAGGGGGGTTGGGGGGATTCTATAACTCGCACATCAGGCGGCGGTGATCCAGGCTGGGAAAGTTGCGCCGCGTGGTGTGCAGCAGTTCAATGTCCAGATTCGAGGTAACAAAGCCCGAACCACTGGGAACCTGTGCCAGAATCGTGCCCCAGGGGTCGACGATCATGCTGTGGCCATGAGTTTCGCGGCCACTGACGTGGTAACCACCCTGGCCTGCAGCTATGACATAACAGAGATTCTCGATAGCGCGGGCGCGGACCAGCGGTTCCCAGTGCGCCTTGCCTGTTGCCGCCGTGAATGCCGACGGGATGGCAAAGATATCCGGCTTGGCCGAAAGCATGGAACGAAACAACTCGGGAAAACGCAAATCATAACAGACAGCGACGCCGATATTGCCGAACGGCGTCTCAACAACCAGCGGCGCATTTCCAGGCTCGATAACGCTGGACTCCTTGTATTGCTCTTCGATATCCGGCAACTGCACATCAAACAGATGCAGTTTGTCATAGCGCACGACAAGTTCGCCCAAGTCACTATAGACCAGACAGGCGGCTCTGACCTTGCTCTCGTCCGCAGTGGACAGCGGAATGGTGCCGCCAACCAGCCATACGCCATGCTTGCGAGCCAGGTCAGAGAGAAAAGTCTGCAGGGGGCCC
>JAIVTC010000359.1:0-3058 GCA_048629055.1 Candidatus Bathyarchaeota archaeon | reverse complement strand
GATCAGCCCGTGCCCATAGGCATTGGCCTTGATGGCGACGACAACTGGAGAGCCGGGGGCCAGTTCGCGCACGCGGGAAAGATTGTGACGCATTGCGTCGAGGTTAATGCGTGCTACCGGTCCGGTCATCGCTAGTAGTTATCTGCACCATAATTAATCGGCGCAAAGTTTTCAAACTTGGTGTATTGTCCGAGGAAGGTGAGATTGAAGGTACCGATCGGGCCGTTGCGATGCTTGCCGATGATAATCTCGGCCTTGCCCTTCTCCTCCTCCGGGACGCTGTCGTTATACACCTCGTCGCGGTAGATAAAGATGACCAGATCGGCGTCCTGCTCGATACTTCCCGATTCGCGCAGGTCCGACATCACCGGGCGTTTGTTGGGGCGCTGCTCCAGGTTCCGGTTCAGCTGAGAGAGCGCAATCACAGGTACATTGAGCTCCTTGGCGAGCGCCTTGAGACCACGGGATATGGCGGATATCTCGGTAGCGCGGTTTTCTGTCGAGCCGGGACACTGCATCAACTGCAGATAGTCGAGAACGATCAGGCCGAGTTTGCCGTCGGTTTCACGCTTGAGCCTGCGCGAACGGGCGCGGATTTCGGTCGGAGAGAGCGCTGGCGTATCGTCGATAAAGATTTGCGCCTCGGCAAGCAGACTCACGGCGGATGTGAGGCGCGGCCACTCGTCGTCGAGCAGTTTGCCGGAGCGCACGCGTGTCAGGTCGACACGCCCCAGCGAAGCGAGCATACGCATCGCCAGCGCCTCACCGGGCATCTCCATGCTAAAGACAGCAACTGGAAGCGAATTCTTGATCGCAACATTCTCTGCGAGATTCATGGCAAAGGTGGTTTTCCCCATCGAGGGACGCCCTGCAACAATCAGCAGATCCGCCGGCTGCAGACCGGAAGTCATCTGGTCAAAGTCGGTGAAGCCGGTGCTCAAACCGGTGATATCCGAGTCCGAGTTATACAACTGCTCGATGCGCTCCATTGCCTTGGTAACAAGAAATTTTGTCGGCTTAAAACCGCCGCCGCCGCGTTCACGCTGTTCGGCAATCTCGAATACCTTGCGCTCTGCGGTATCCAGCAATTCGTTGCTATCCCTTCCCTCGGGTTGAAAGCCGCTGTCGGCGATCTCGGTACCGACGTGAATGAGCTGACGAATAACAGAGTGCTCACGCACAATATCGGCATAACTGCGGACATTTGCAGCACTGGGAGTATCGTTCGCCAGGTTCCCCAGGTAGAGCAGACCACCTGCATCATCCAGCTTGTTATTTTTCTCCAGCTCTTCAGCCAGGGTAACCACATCAAATGGCTTGCTCTCTTCAGCCAGTATGGCGATGGCGCTGAAAATCAACTGGTGTTCACGCCGATAAAAATCATCCCTGACAACACGATCCGCAACCTGCTCCCAGGTGGCGTTATCCAGCATCAGTCCTCCAAGAACCGACTGCTCTGCCTGCAGGGAGTGGGGTGGAATACGTAGAGAGCCGGGAGACTGATCGGCAGTTTTGTCTGTACTATGAAGGGCCTGCGCCATGGGATCTCGGTGTGGTTGAATGATTGAGAGTGCGTAACTTCTCAAGAATCCCATGCAATTGTAGGTTGGGCAAAGGAGGCACGACGTGCCCAACAAGCAATGTATCCGTTGGGCACATCGCTATCGCTCCTTTGCCCAACCTACTGCCACAAAATCCCAACCTTTGTTCTGCACGGGGTTCTTGAGAAGTTACGATGCTTGCCTGTATCTTACCAAAGGCGCACAAAAAAAGGCGTCCAAATAGACGCCTTTTTTCAAATCCGCAAAGGAATCGAAACTCCTCCGGGAATTGAGGTTGCAATTACTCTTCGGCAACCACACTCACGACGATCACGGCATTGACATCGGTGTGCAGATGCACGCCAACTTCGTAATCACCGATGGCGCGAAAAACACCCTCGGGCAAACGGATCTCAGAGCGGTCGACTTCACTCCCTGCAGCAACCAGCGCCTCGGCAATATCTGTGGTTCCGACCGAACCAAACAGCTTGCCCTCGTCACCCGCTTTACGCGAAATAGTGACAGTGACACCGTCAATGGTCGCCTTGCGTGCTTCAGCAGCAGTGAACTTATCTGATGCAGCCAATTCGAGTTCTGCACGTCGGGATTCGAAATCAGCAACATTAGCCTCTGTCGCCGGCAACGCATGACCACCCGGAATGAGGTAGTTGCGGCCATAACCGGATTTTACATTGACCTGATCACCAAGGTCACCCAGATTTGCAATTTTTTCCAACAATATAATTTGCATCTTGGTCTCCCTGAATCAATGCTGATCTGTGTATGGCAGCAGCGCCAGGAATCTGGCGCGTTTGATCGCTGTTGACAGCTGACGCTGATATTTGGCTTTTGTACCTGTAATGCGACTGGGGACAATTTTGCCATTTTCACTGACATTTTGCTTCAGTATATCAAGATCTTTGTAATCGATCTCGGTGATGCCTTCGGCGGTAAAACGGCAGTATCTTCTACGACGGAAATAACGTGACATCTCTTACTCCTTTGCTTCGCTTGTGGCGGCCGGGGCAGCAGGCTCTGGCGCCTTTTCAGGAGCGGCTGCTTCACGCTCATCTCTCTTTACCAGTTTTGAGTCACTGGTGATGGCTTCATTGCGGCGGATTGTCAAATGACGCAGCACAGCATCATTGAAGCGGAAAGAGCTCTCAAGCTCGGTAAGAGCCTCGATGCCGCACTCGATGTTCATCAGAACATAGTGCGCCTTGTGATTCTTGTTGATGGGATAGGCAAGTTGACGACGGCCCCAATCTTCGAGACGATGGATCTTGCCCTCTTTGCCTTCGATGATGCCGCGATAACGCTCTATCATCGAGGTAACCTGGTCGCTCTGGTCAGGATGGACCAGAAACACGATTTCATAATGACGCATAAATTGCTCCTTATGGATAAAAATGCCTCCTGCCGTATGCAGTGAAGCAAGGAGTAGAATACGCTAATAAGCGAATCCACAAGAGCGGGAATTGTAAAGCCTTCTCGCGAAAAAGCAAGTAAAAACAGTC
>JAIVTC010000358.1:0-4943 GCA_048629055.1 Candidatus Bathyarchaeota archaeon | reverse complement strand
CCCGTTTACCGCGCGGCGTCTGCGGAATGCTCGCCTCGACCACCACTTTCGCCTGCTCATAACGATTCTGCGCATAGCGCAGCAGGATCAGACCCAGTACCGGGTCTTTGTATTCAGCGGCTGTCAGTTTTGAATTGGCGCGCAGGTTGTCGGCGCTGTCCCAGAGGCTGGCTTCCAGTTGCTTGAGTTGTTTTTGGTTCATCGATATTTTGTTATTCGGATCGGACCATGGCAATCCACTGATTATGCAGTATTTTGCTGCTGAAAGAGTTGGTTTTTCCAGCTTGGAAACTCCATATTGCCCATAAATACCGGGCTATAAGGGAAAAGCCAACAAAATGATGCGGGATTCAACGTCGGAAACGCCATGCAGCGCAATAAGTACATCTACTCTCTTGCTGATGCGGCCATGGTGGTGCACTCGGGTGACAGCGGTGGCACCTGGACATGGGCGAAGGAAAACCTCCGCAAGCAGTGGATGCCTCTGTGGGTAAAGGAGACGGATGACAAGGCAGCGGGAAATGCGGCTATTGTCGAGGATGGCGGTCACTGGGTATGGGTGATATCAATGCCATCGACTTTCCGGCGCTCTTTGTCGTGGGCGCACTCCCGACAGAAGCTGAAGATGATTTGTTTGGTTCCCGACCAGGGGAAGAGGAGAGACAATTTTCTCTAACTCAAACTTTTCCAGAGGCGGAGGTGCTATCGGAGACAGCTGTGAAACCAGATCTGGAATCTGCGACTGATAGCGAGTCTGTTCAGGTAGCGCAGGTTCGGGAGGTGGATGCCGATGGCAGGGGCAAAGTATCAGAGTGCGGGAAAATCGATTTCTATGATCTCTTTCTGACTAAAGCTGAGGCATTGTGTAGTGGCACCGTAATAACAGCGCAGGAACTGGCCGAACTCCTGGCAGTGAATAAAACGCAAATCAATGCATGGCTCAAGCAGGCGGTGGCTGATGGAAAGATTCAGAAACTCTCAAAGCCGCTGCGATATGAGTGGGGCAAGCAGGAGTCGTTGATGTTATGAGATACGAAGCAATCTACAAACCGGATTGCCGCGTCGCCTCTGGCTTCTCGCAATGACAATTGGTCGTCTTTGCGAGGTACGAAGCAATCTCATGATATTGAATGAAGTGCTTTGAGATTACCGCGCTGTGCTCGCAATGACAGGAGAGGAGATTGCTGCATCGGCGGAGCCTCATCGTAATGACGGGGCTGGCATGCGGCGCAATGCGCTTCGCTTATTGGCGCCCTACAGCTCTGCGTGATGAAGAGAAGCTCGATGAAGCGCGTAAACTGCTCTACGAAGTGTTGGCTGAGGGTAATGAAGAGCAGGTCGGTGTCGCGAGGAACATTCTCGAACAGCTGGATGGGTGAGAAACCACAAGATTCTTAACCACGAAAGTCACGAAAAGCACGAAAATAAACAAACAAGTTTGGCATCCTTCATTTTCCGGTTTACAGTTTGTCATCTCGACGCAGGAGAGATCTTGGCGCGCTATGCATCAGGATCCCTCGTCGTTCGCCTACATGGATGTAGGTGAGGGGCGTGAGCAGGATGCGGAAGCTTCATACTTCACTTCCCTCGGGATGACATGTGAATCTGTAAAGTGCTTTTGATATTGTAGAAAATTCCCAAGCTTTCGTGTTTTTTGTGCCTTTCGTGGTAAAAATTATCCTGTAGAGTCTCCTACAACTCCAGCAGCATGGCCGCCGGATTCTCCAGCGACTCCTTGATGTTGACCAGAAACTGCACCGCTTCACGTCCATCGATGATGCGGTGATCATAGGAGAGCGCCAGGTACATCATCGGGCGAATGACGATCTCTCCGTCAACCACCACCGGACGCTGCTGGATGTTGTGCATCCCCAGGATGGCGGACTGCGGCGGATTGAGGATCGGCGTGGAGAGCATCGAGCCATAGACGCCGCCGTTTGAGATGGTGAAGGTGCCGCCGCTGAGATCTTCATAACTGATATTGCCGTCTGCCGCTTTTTGTCCATACTCCCTGATGCGTTTCTCGAGTTCAGCGAAGGAGCTTTGGTCGGCGTCGCGCAGCACCGGCACCACCAGTCCGCGCGGCGAACCCACTGCGATGCCGATATCGAAGTAGCCGTGATAGATGATGTCGTTTCCATCCACCGAGGCATTGACTGCGGGGAACTTCTTCAGCGCCTCGACGCAAGCCTTGATAAAGAATGACATGAAACCGAGGCGTACAGCGTGCGCCTTTTCAAACTTCTCTTTGTAGTTGCTGCGCAGCGCCACGATCTGCTGCAGATCGACCTCGTTGAAGGTGGTCAGAATGGCCGCATTCTGCTGTGCCTCGAGCAGGCGTTCTGCAACTCTTGCGCGCAGGCGGGTCATGGGAACGCGCTGTTCCGGTCGCTCCCCCGGTGGTTGTAAGTCAGCTTCATCACTTCTCAGCGCCTGCAGCTCCTGTGCCGTCTCATCGGGCTCCTGCTGATCCAGAAACGTCATGACATCCGCCTTGAGGATGCGACCGTTCTTGCCGCTGCCTGGGATCTGTTGCGGATCAAGATCGAGCTCCTTCACCAGGCGTCGTACAGCAGGTGTCAGAATCTGATTTTCCACTGTTGCACGTTCTTTTGTTGCCAGCGGCTGTTGCACAGGGGAGATGGTTTTTTTCACGGCAGATGCTGTTGCAGTTTCATCGATGATTGCCAGAACCTGCCCTGTTTCTACGTTATCGCCCTCATGAAAAAGGATCTCAGTGAGTACACCGTCGACCGGAGCAGGGACTTCCAGAACCACCTTGTCGGTTTCCAGATCGACAAGATTTTCATCACGGGAGACGCCATGGCCGACTTTTCTGTGCCAGTCGAGGATGGTGGCATCAACAACAGATTCAGGCAGGGAAGGGACTTTGACCTCAACAGTCATGCTGGTACTCTCCGGTTCATTTTGGGGTTGATATTGCCGCACAGGGCATCGTCTACCAGGGTTTCCTGCTGCATCTCATGCATCGGATGGTAGCCGGTCGCGGGTGCGGCAGATGTGCAGCGGCCGACGTAGTAGAGATGACGATCATTCGCTACATGATTTACCAGACGGTGTTTGATCTGATCCCATGCGCCCTGGTTCTGCGGCTCTTCCTGGCACCAGATCAGCGACTTGGCATTCACAAACGGGAGGATTGCTGCTGCGAAATGTTCACGCGGGAATGGATAGAGCTCTTCGATGCGAATAATTGCCGTATCAGTAAGTTCCCTGCTGCGGCGCGCTTCAAGCAGCTCATAGTAGACCTTGCCGCTGCAGGCGATGATCCTTTTGACGCCGGCTGGATCGATGGGATCGATTTCACCGATGACGGGCTGGAAACCTCCCCCGGCGAATTCATGGATGGGAGAGGTGGCCAGCGGATGGCGCAGCAGACTCTTGGGCGTCAGGGCAATCAAAGGGATTCTGGAGGGGCGGATCACCTGTCGCCGCAGCAGATGAAAAATCTGCGCCGGTGTCGTCGGTACGCACACCTGGATATTGTTTTCAGCGCTCAATTGTAAAAACCTTTCCAGCCGCGCCGACGAGTGCTCGGCGCCCTGTCCCTCTTGTCCATGCGGCAGCAGCAGCGTGATATTGCAGGAGAGCCCCCACTTGGTGCCGCCCGATGTGATGAACTGATCGATGACGACCTGCGCTACATTGGCAAAATCACCAAATTGCGCCTCCCAGATCACCAGGGTTTCCGGGTCTGCGGCCGCATAACCGTATTCAAAAGCGAGTACCGCTTCTTCGGAGAGCAGAGAGTCGATGATGGTGAAGTTGGCTCCGTTGGCGGCTATCTGCTTGAGGGGGACATAGGAGCTTCCATCTCTCTGATTATGCAGGATCGCGTGGCGATGAAAAAAGGTGCCGCGGCCGCTGTCCTGTCCACATAAGCGCACATTGTCTCCTTCATGCAATAGCGAGGCATAGGCAAGATTCTCGGCATAGCCCCAGTCGGCAAGCAGTTCACCTTCAGCCATGCGCCGGCGGTTCTTCAGCAGGCGTTTGATGCGTGCATGCGGGATAAAACCCCGGGGTAATTCAATCAGCTTCATGCCAAGTTCGACCAGCAGATCAGCGTCAACAGCTGTTTCTGCTGCATCACTCCAGGCAATGCCCTTATGCTCCCGCCAGTGGGCGGCATAGGGGTTGATCACACCCTTTTTCACGGGCCTGGAGACGATCTCACCCTGGTCGAGCGCATCACGATAGTCGCTGACCATTTGCTGTGCTTTGTCCGGTGTGATCACACCAGCGGCGATCAGTGACTCGGCATAAAGCGTGCGTGCAGTGGAGTGGTTGCGGATTTTGTCATACATCATTGGCTGGGTGACGGCAGGTTCATCCGCTTCGTTGTGGCCGAGGCGTCGATAGCAGACCAGATCGATGATGACATCCTTGTGAAAGGTATTGCGGTAGTCCATAGCCAGGCGGGTGATGAAGATAACTGCCTCCGGATCATCGCCATTGACATGGAATACCGGCGCCTGCACCATCTTGCCCACATCGGTGCAGTAAGCCGTCGAGCGCGAGTCAAGCGGGTTGCTGACGGTGAAGCCAATCTGGTTGTTGATGACGATATGTACCGTACCCCCGGTGCTGAACCCGCGCGCTTGCGACAGCTGCAGCGTCTCCATTACCACGCCCTGTCCGGAAAACGAGGCATCGCCATGAATCAATACCGGCAGTACTTTGTCGCCTTGAAAATCTTTGCGCCGCATCTGGCGTGCGCGCACCGAACCCTCGATGACGGGGCCGATAATCTCCAGATGCGATGGATTGAAACCCAGCGCAACGTGAATAACGTGGCCCGGTGTTTCAATGTCGGCCGAGAATCCCATGTGGTATTTCACGTCACCGGCAATGATGATGCCGTGAGACTCCTTTTTACCTTCAAATTCATCGAACAGGTCGCAGGGGGATTTTCCAACGAT
>JAIVTC010000357.1:0-5419 GCA_048629055.1 Candidatus Bathyarchaeota archaeon | reverse complement strand
CGCTATTTAATGGGGGTGGGTACGCCCGAGGACATCGTCGAGGC
Source organism: Candidatus Bathyarchaeota archaeon (assembly GCA_048629055.1). GTDB lineage: Bacteria > Pseudomonadota > Gammaproteobacteria > Chromatiales > Chromatiaceae > Sva-25. The sequence continues at coordinate 5,375 of JAIVTC010000357.1, read as the reverse complement.
GGTGCAGCGCGGCATCGATATGTTTGACTGCGTGATGCCGACGCGCAATGCGCGCAACGGCCACCTGTTTACGCATCAGGGGGTGGTGCGCATCAAAAATGCCTGTCATGCAAAAGAGACAGCGCCGCTGGATTCAATGTGTGACTGCTATACCTGCCGCAATTACAGCCGCGCTTATCTGCGTCACCTGCATCGCTGTCACGAGATCCTGGGCGCCCGCCTCAATACCATCCATAATCTGTATTATTACCAGCAGCTGATGCAGCAGCTGCGCGAAGCCATAGAGCAGCAGCGCCTCACTTCCTTTGTCGATGATTTTTATTATCTCAGAAAGGGTGCGTAGTTCTCGAAAACTCCCTCTCCCTCAGGGAGAGGGTCGGGGTGAGGGAATGAGCGATTGATGCGTTTCTCAGTACATCCTATGAGGCTGGGAGCATGGGAACGAGGAAAGTATTTTTTCTTTCCGTGTTGTCCGCGTGTTCCATGGTTTGTTGTTTTCTCTCATCCGTGTTCATCAGCAGGCCATAACCAGGCGGCGCCGCGTACGCCGGATGAATCGCCATGCAGCGGCGGCAGGATCCTGGTGTTGACACTGTCTGAAAAAACATACTCCGGCAGCAGAGCAGGGACGTTTTGATAGAGCTGCTGCAGATTGGAGAGTCCTCCGCCAATGACAATACATTCAGGATCGAGCAGGTTGATTACTGATGCCAGTGCGCGCGCCAGCCGGCTTTCATACTGCTGCAGTAATGCTTCTGCTGCAGCATTGCCGTGTGCTGCAGCAGTGGCAATCTCTTTAGACGAAAGCGCCTGGCCTGTGATTTTTTGGTAATGTCTGGATAAGCCCGGGCCGGAGAGAAATGTTTCAATGCAGCCCTGTTTTCCGCACCAGCAGGCGGGCCCCGGGAACTCTTCAGCATTCATCCAGGGCAGCGGATTGTGTCCCCATTCACCGCCAACAAGATTTATTCCCTCATGCAGCTTGCCGTTGATGACAATTCCACCGCCGGCGCCAGTGCCGAGGATAATGCCAAACACCGAAGCCGCACCGGCAGCAGCGCCATCAGTTGCTTCCGAAAGCGTAAAACAGTTGGCGTCATTGGCGATGCGAACCTTGCGTTGCAGCAGTTGCTGGATATCCTGTTGCAGTGGTTGCGCGTTGAGACTGGTTGAATTGGCATTGCGGATCAGCGCAGTCGTTGGAGAGGGGGAGCCGGGGATGCCGATGCCGATCGTTCCCTGTTGGCCGAGCTGCTGCTCGGTTTCTGTGATCAGCTGTTGAATGGTCGAGAGTGTTTTGCGGTAGTCGCCCGCGGGCGTCGGCAGACGCCGGCGCAGCAGGGTGTTGCCTGCTGCGTCCAGCGCGATGATCTCTATCTTACTGCCTCCAAGATCGATGCCGATGCGCATGGGTAAGTTTTAGGTTTTAGGTTTTAGGTCTCTCTCTACTTCCAACTCCGGGGGTATAGATTCCGATGACTCGGCAATCAGGATTTCATCCTCGGCAGGTTGAGGAACCCGCTCCTCAATAACCGGGGCTACATCTTCCGCAGGAAGAGGCTCCTGTGAGGGCGCAGGGATTGCCTGTTCAATATCTGGAGTATGCGCTGCTGCCTCATCGACAGATTCCACCACAGGAGTAGTGGCAGCCTGAGGGACTTGTTGAGCAGCTGGCTGACCTTGTCCGGATGGATTGGTGAACTTGTCGTTCAGCTTCTGCACATACCTGTCGGTGTTCTGGCGTATTTGTCTGAGTCGTCTACGGGTCAAGGGTCCCCAGCCGGCAGCACGCCCCAGAAAAATGGAGTAGAGAAAGCCGGTGCTCTTGCGGAAAGCCGAGACCAGGTCGAGACGATGGTGGATAGTTGCAGCAGCCATATGCACGGCGCCTGTAAGGCTCATGGCCGCCAGCTTGCGACTCACGAAGTGCGCGCCCAGCAATACCACGAACATCAGGCCGAGGGTGATGAGCCAGCTCACCGGTGGCTCTGCCGGCACAAAAGGAAGCGTCAGGCTGAGGCCGTTCCAGCGGAGGTAGAGTACGATCACGAACCCAAACAGAATTGCGTCGCCAAGGAGAGTGCGGTCACGCCATTTGACCAGCAACTCCTTCAACGAGGGGACGGCTTTTGTTTCGATATCCCGGGCGGTATTTTCAAGCGATGCGACGACCCGGTAGGCGCGTTGCACCTCGACCTGCTGCATGCGGCTGTGAATCTCACTCATGTCATGATCGCGTTTTGCTTCAAAACGCTCGCGCAGTGCGTCATCTGTAATCGGGATGGCCGCATCCGGGTTGTAGATGGTGTAGAAACGGCCGGCAGTGAGCCCGCGTTCACCCAGTGCGCGTTGCCATGCGGCGACAATCTCTTCGGTGTTGTCTTCTCGTGCGGCAGTATCCATCTGATTCAGGATGTAGAGGAATTTTCCTGAATCTGCACGCTTGATGGTGCTGCTGACAAGGTGATCCAGAGTGTCGCGCATGGCGCCGGGTTCAGGGTGGCGTGCGTCAAAAAAGATCAGCACCAGATCGGAAAGATCAATGATGTGATCTGTAATCCGCAGCGTCGCAGTACGTTGTGCGTCGGCATCAAATCCTGGAGAGTCGATAAGGATCTTACCGCGCAGATTTTCACTGGGAGTGGTTTTCAGCTGCAGATAAGCATCGACGCGGGCGCCTTCTCCAGTGGCCGCCTCCTCGATATCGTCGCTGATGCGGTAAAAGGGGAAGCGGGGGTCGGAGTCGAGGGCGACTCCGGGCAGTGCATGCGCCGCCTGCTTTTGACTGTAGCAGATGACAGTGAACATGTCGTCAACAGCCTGATTGCCGCTGCGCTGTAGATCGTGACCGATGAAATGGTTGATGAAGGTTGATTTGCCGGCGGAAAAAGTTCCCAGAACCGAAATCAGCGGCCACCACGTAATCTGTGTTGCGAAGGAGTCCTCGTCTGCTAATAATCCAAGTTTATGGCCGACTTTATCGAGTTGGCGAAACCCCTTGATGGTCTCCAGCAGCACTGGATTTTCCGTTGCCAGATGCTGTTCAAGTTGATTCAGGCGATGGTTTATTGGCGTTATTTGCTTTGTCATCTTCCTCCTCCGAAAACGATGAAAAATAGAGTTGCAGATTTGTCATGGCATCTGCATTTACAAAACATTGTACACAGATATCAAACTGTGGATATGTGAAATTATTATTCACAGTAAAAACAAAAATATAAGAAGAATAAGTAAAGTATATAATTAAGTATTGTCGCTATGTTTCAATGCCTGTTTGCGTGCGATTAAGTGAAATCTCTGATCTCGCAGCGGCATCAACGACACCCGTTTACCGAGGTGATATTGATATATGATAATCTGTTGCGATTTGGGCCTGAATGGGTGATACTACGGCATCTGTGGCGAGTGCGTATTTGCTTGGATGTTCTTGGGGTTTTCATGATTGACGCCTGTTTTGATTTTCCAGTCAATTATGGTCGTATATCTTCCGAACTATCCATGTTAATCAAGGCTGCAGTATTTTTTGTACTAACACCAAATTAGCTGGAGAAAAAATTAGATGTCTGCATTGTTTTCTGATGAGTGGATGAAGGGTTTTATGGAGCAGTGGAACGCAGAGAGTACGCTCTCTGACGCGCTGGCCAAGATTGATTTTAACAGCGTCATCGGTTACGGCGTTCCCGAGGATGATCAGCCGCGCGGCGTGCTGGTTGTCGAGAATGGCAAGGCTGTCTCTGCCGGCGCCTATAACGGCGAGGAGTTGAACTGGGACATTCGCGCCAGTGATGCGCAGTGGCAGAAGTGGATCAGCAAGCCCCCCGGCATGATGGGATTGGGATTGGCCTTTACTTCTGGTAAAATGAAATTTGTCGTCGGTGATTACGGCAGCATGCTGAAAGATCCGCGTATGGCCAAACCTTTTATCAAGAGCTTTTCTGTCATGGCTCGTGTCTAGGGACCTAGAGCGCCGGTTAGTGAATAGCTATTGAGGCGCTTCAAAACCCGTCATTCCGGCATGTTTTTAGCCGGAATGACGTATTTAAAAGTTTTGCAAGAGGCTCTATTGAAAGCCACACATCGGGTGGTCCCAGGGCAACCCGATGAGTTACTTTCTCGCCTATGCTGGCGAGGAGGTCCATCCATCTGATTTTTCTATCGACACTCGGGGTAGTGCTAATGCCAAACAAGATAGCTGTTTTATTTGCGACGATTGCTCTTTTCAGCGGAGCAGCATTTGCAGCAGCAGAAGATAATCAGTCTGGTGAGACTGAATGGTACAGGGTGGAGGCTTCCAGCAGCTCTGTCGTTATCTCGCTTGGTGGAACAGTCATCCCCTATAAAGAAGTGACGCTGGCTGCACAACTGCCAGGCCGGGTCAAATCTATCGCCGGTATCGAAGGCGATCACTTCAGAACAAATGATGTGCTGGTCACGCTCGATGATTCAACCCTGGTTGCGCAACGCAATGCCGCCCTGGCGCAGATGGCGTCGGCGCAGTCGGCGCTGCAGAATTCACGGGTGCAATACAACCGTGAGCTCTGGTCGCCGCGCTCCAAGCAGGCGATGGGCGGCATGGGAATGCCGAATCTGTTTGACTCCATGTTTTCACGCCAGATGGAGGAGATGGTCGATAACAGGGATACGGATGCAGAGAGATACTCTGACCTCTTCTCATCGACCACGGCGATCCAGCAGGCGCAAAATGCCATCTACCAGGTTCAGGCGCAGCTGCATGAACTGGACACCAAATTCCGCGATGCCCAGAGTCTGGCGCCCTTTGACGGTGTCATCACCAAGAAATTTGTCGAAGTCGGCGACACTATGCAGCCGGGACAGCCGCTGCTGACCTATGCCGATGTTGAATATCTGCAGGTCGTTGTCGATGTTCCTTCGCGTATTGCGCCCGGACTCAGGGAAGGCGATATGCTGCAGGCGGTGCTCGAGGTGGGTGACAAGGTCGTTCCTGTGCGTGTTTCACAAATCTTCCCCATGGCTGATATCGTGCGCCATACCGTCAAGGTCAAATTTGACCTGCCGCAGGGAGTATCCCGCCCCGGCGCCTATGTGAAGGTCAAGGTGCCTGATATTACCGCCGCACAGAGCGGTCTGGTCAAGATCCCGTTGACTGCGGTGCGTTTTAACGGCAGCCTGCCGGGCGTTTTTGTCAAGGGCGCCGATGGCCGCGGTCATTTGCGTCTGGTGCGCATTGGCGAGCATCTGGATGACACCTATGTCACCATTCTCTCCGGTCTTCAGGTCGGTGATGAGGTGATGCGTCACGCCAAGGTGCGGTAAAAAGAGCATCTCAACCCTAAAACAATACTATTTCAGCCCCTGACCATCCATCGATCAGGATCTATAAGAACAAATTCCCG
>JAIVTC010000356.1:0-4871 GCA_048629055.1 Candidatus Bathyarchaeota archaeon | reverse complement strand
CTGAATGCCTACTGTAACATATTGATAGTTGCCCTTCCCCCGTAAAAAAACTTGCGGGAATGCTCTGGTCGAGACGCGCAGCGACTTGATCAGGGCTTCCCTCAACGGATCGGGATACTCGCAGTTTCTTCAAAATCCATCACCACCTTCATATTGCCGGCGAGCGGTTTGCTTTCACTGTACTTGACCTTGATCTGATAGGTCTGCTCGACACGCTTGATCCTGACATGCTCTGCTTTAAGGTGGTAGATTCCGTTCATGTGAATGCGCGCCATGAGACTGTTTTTGATTTTTCTGGGTGACACCCTGAACAGTTTTGGATCTGTCTCCATCTCTCTAAGCAGCGATTTCAAGGTCCAGTTCTCATAGTAGACCGTTCCCGTTTTCAGTGCGAACAGCCCTATCGCCAGCACCATCATGGCGATGACCAGCATGCCGAGCGCTGACGCACCCTGCTGTTTTTTCAAGTTAGTTAATTGAATCACCTATTCTCCCCCAGTCAATTGGAAAACCATCTCTCTTCCAGTCCAAATTCATCCAAATCATCGTCGCCCTGCCGACCAGATTCTCCTCCGGAACAAAGCCCCAGCAGCGGCTGTCGCGGCTGTTATCCCTGTTGTCGCCCATCGCAAAATAGTGCCCTTCGGGAACAGTCACCGGACCTGTTGCGAGATAAGGGCAGCGCAGTTCACGTCCGGGATTAACCAGGATCTGATGTTCGACATCTCCAAGCTGCTCATTCATGTGATAGTCGCCTGTCTCAACCTTACCGGCTCCCACTCCCTCATAAATCCCGATTTTCTGCTGCTGCTGCGGCTCACCATTAACATAGAGTACTTTGTTCTTATATTCAAGTACATCACCGGGCACTCCGACAACACGCTTGATGAAATCAATCGATTTATCTTCCGGAAAACGAAACACGAATACATCTCCGCGCTGCGGTTCGCCAACATCAAGAATCTTGGTATGCGTCACCGGAAGACGCAATCCATAGGCATATTTATTGACGACGATAAAATCCCCGACCAGCAGTGTCGGCATCATCGAACCCGATGGAATCTTGAAAGGCTCAAACAGAAACGAACGCAGGATCAACACCACCAGAATAACAGGAAATATGGAGCGTGAAATATCGATCAGGACGTGCTCCTTGACATTCTCACCACGCTTTTTTGAATAGATGAGCACATCCATCAGCCAGATAGCCCCCATCACAACGAGGGCGATGACCAGAAGAAGTCCGATATTTAATGACATCAGTTAATCTCTTTAAAACAAAGTTTTAGGTTTTAGGTTGTTAGGTTTTAAGTTTTAAGTCCTAAAACCTAAAACTTAAAACCTCCCAAAACCTCCCTAATCCTTTCCAAGCTTCAAAACAGCGAGAAAAGCATCCTGGGGGATCTCGACACTCCCCACCTGCTTCATGCGTTTTTTACCCGCCTTCTGTTTTTCCAGCAGCTTGCGTTTACGCGTGATATCGCCGCCATAACACTTGGCCGTCACATTTTTGCGCAGTGCTTTGACATTTGTACGCGCGATAATTTTACTGCCGATTGCAGCCTGAATCGCAACATCAAACATCTGCCGCGGAATCAACTCTTTCATCTTCGCTGTCAACTCGTGGCCACGAGTTTGCGCCTGATCACGATGCACAATAATCGATAACGCATCGACTGCCTCACCATTGATCAGGACTTCCAGCTTGACCAGCGGCGCCGCCTGAAAACGATCAAACTCATACTCAAACGAGGCATAACCCCGGCTGACGGATTTTAGACGGTCAAAAAAGTCCAGTACCACCTCGTTCATCGGCAGTTCGTAAGTGACCTGCACCTGACCACCAAGATACTGCATGTTTTTCTGTACGCCACGCTTTTCAATACAGAGGGTTATGACTGCCCCCAGGTAATCTTGCGGAACCAGGATCGTCGCAACGATGATCGGCTCGCGTATCTCTTCAATCACAGATGGATCAGGAAGATCCGCCGGATTATCGACTTTCACGACCTCGCCATTCCGGCGCTCGATCTCATAGATCACCGTTGGCGCCGTGGTCACCAGATCAAGATCATACTCTCTCTCCAGGCGCTCCTGCACAATCTCCATGTGCAGCAGTCCCAGGAAACCGCAGCGAAAGCCGAATCCAAGCGCCTGGGAGGTTTCAGGTTCAAAATGGAGCGCCGCATCATTCAGGCGCAGCTTGCGCAGAGCTTCGCGCAAATTCTCATAATCTTCAGAGCTGACAGGATAGAGACCAGCAAAGACGCGTGGCTGCATCTCTTCAAAACCGGTCAGAGGCTCTAATGCCCTGTTGTCTGTCAGGGTGATGGTATCCCCCACGGGAACGCCGTCGATCTCCTTGATACCCGCAATCAGATAGCCCACTTCACCAGCAGAGAGACGCCCGGTCTCCTTCATCTTCGGCGTAAAGACACCAACCTTGTCCACCTGGTAGCTGCGTCCGGATGACATCACCGTAATCTTGTCACGGTTGCCGAGCGAGCCATTGACAATACGGATCAGTGAGATAACGCCAACATAGGAGTCAAACCATGAGTCGATAATCAACGCCTGCAAAGGCGCTTTTGGATCTCCTTCAGGCGGCGGAATCACCTCGACCAGTTTTTCGAGCAGCTCCTTGATACCGACGCCTGTCTTGGCGCTGACCCGCAGCGCATCCTCTGCATCCAGGCCGATAATCTCCTCGATTTCATTGATCACCCTCTCCGGCTCTGCCGAAGGGAGGTCGATCTTGTTCAGAACCGGCAGCACCTCGAGACCCTGCTCGACCGCAGTGTAGCAATTCGCCACACTCTGCGCCTCGACCCCCTGCGCCGCATCCACCACCAGCAGTGCGCCCTCGCAGGCTGCCAGTGAGCGGGAAACCTCGTAGGAGAAATCAACATGCCCCGGGGTATCAATAAAATTAAGCTGATATGTCTCACCATCATTCGCATGATAATCAAGAGTGACGCTTTGCGCCTTGATGGTGATGCCGCGCTCACGTTCAAGATCCATGGAGTCAAGCACCTGCGCCTCCATTTCGCGCTCGCTGAGTCCACCGCACAGCTGAATAAAGCGGTCGGCAATGGTTGATTTACCATGATCGATGTGCGCAATAATGGAAAAATTACGGATGTGGCTAAGGTCGGTCATTCAATCTGCAATCAATAGATAGTGAATAGCGATGGATTGAAAAAAGAGACGACGATCCTACTCGCAAGACTGCGCATGATAACAAAATTGAGGCATGCAAGCGGAGATAATCCCCGAAAGCTCAGTTGGCAGTTCGCAGTCGTCAGTTTGCAGTAAAAACATGGGACAGAAACTGACTACTGCAAACTTTAATTTCCTGTAAACTTTCTTATCTTTTTTGCTGCATACTGACTACTGCAAACTTTCTTTTAGCTGACGACTGCAAACTTTTTTCTGGTAATCGCATGGCAAAAACGCCCCCCTCAACTGACTCCCTCGCCTCGCAGGCAGACCGGCACACACTCTATGAGCTCTCGGTACAGTGCCCTGAGGCAGAAGTCGATTTTATCGAGGATGCATTCCTCAAGCTGAAAAAACGCAAGGCGCGAAGCCTGCGGGAAGATTTTTGCGGCACTGCCGCCGTCTGCTGCGAGTGGATCAGACGCAGCAATCACAACAAAGCTATTGGCGTCGATCTCGATGCCGAGGTACTGCAGTGGGGGAAAATGCATCATCTCTCACAACTTGACGGTAGCCAGGCGAAACGCTTGACACTCCATAACCATGACGTGCTGACGGTGAATTCCGGTCGTGTCGACGCCATTGCTGCGATGAACTTCAGCTACTGGCTCTTCAAGGAGCGCAACCTCCTGAAGCGCTATTTCAAAAGCGCCTGCAAAGCGCTCGTCGATGACGGCGTACTCTTTCTCGACGCTTACGGCGGTTATGAATCGTTCCAGGAGATCGAAGAGGAGCGTGAGATCGATGAAAATGGCCACGCATTCACCTATATCTGGGAGCAGGAGCTTTTCAACCCGGTTGACAACGGCCTGATCTGTTCGATTCATTTTGAGTTTGATGACGGTTCACGCATCGAACGCGCCTTCCACTATGACTGGCGCCTGTGGACACTGCCTGAGATCCGGGATCTGCTGCTGGAGTGCGGATTTTCCAGGGTAACGACCTATTGGCAGGGCTTCGACGAAGATGACGAGGGAGACGGAGATTTCAACCCCGTCACCCGGGCGGACGCGGATGCCGGATGGATATGCTATCTGGTTGCAGAGAAAACGTTGTAACTATTGGTCATTGCGAACTCAGCGCGATAATTCGGGGAAGATTGCCACGTCGCTGAGACCCCTCTCAATGACACGCACGTAGCATCGTAGGCCGGATAAGGCGTTTTCACTGATCTTTGATTCAATACAGGATTTTCCAGCGTCGTCATCCGGCTTTGTGTTGCCGGATTTCGCTTACGCTCATCAGGCCTACGAACTCTCTGCGCAAAACTCAAATAATGCACGGGATTATTGAGAAGTTACCTTTTTCGTGTGTTTCGTGAATTTCGTGGTTCATGTTTTTTCTGCATCTGCAATGATGCTCAGGCCCGTTCGAAGGGAAACGCCAGCACCTCCTGTATATGCTCCACGCCGCTGCGCAGCATAAGCAATCTGTCGATGCCCAGCGCCACGCCTGAGCAGTCAGGCAGGCCATGCTCGAGCGCCTGGAGAAAATGCTCATCCAGGGGCAACTGCTCCTGGCCCGTCTGCCGGCGTTTTAGATTCTCGGTTTCAAAACGTCGCCGCTGCTCAGCGGCATCCGCCAGTTCATGGAATCCATTCGCCAGCTCCATACCCTGGAAAAAATATTCAAAACGCTCGGCAACACGTGGA
>JAIVTC010000355.1:0-10159 GCA_048629055.1 Candidatus Bathyarchaeota archaeon | reverse complement strand
TGGCGCGAATCTCTTCGCAGAACCAGTTGTTGTTCATCTCATTGACCTTGTCGATGAGAATAAAGCCGGGTTCCGCATAGTCATAGGTTGACGCCATGATCTGATCCCACAACCGCCTGGCGGGGATGGTTTCATAGACGCGGCAGGCGATCTCTCCCTTGTCATTAGCGATGTAACCTTCGCTGAGCGGCCAGTGACGCCAGATAATGCTGAATTCATCGGACTCAAGCTCATGCTCTGTGGCGGGGAACAGCAGCTTCCACGGCTGATCATCTTTTACCGCCTGCATGAACTCGTCGGTAATCAGGCAGGAGAGATTGAACTGCCGCAGGCGGCCATCTTCACGTTTCGCCTTGATGAAATCCATGATATCCGGGTGCGAGATATCGAAGGTCGCCATCTGCGCGCCGCGTCGTCCGCCGGCGGAGGAGATGGTGAAACACATGGCATCGAAGATATCCATGAATGAGAGCGGCCCGGAAGTCCTGGCGCCTGCGCCGCTGACATAGGCGCCCTTGGGACGCAGCGTGGAGAATTCATAGCCAATCCCGCAGCCTGCCTTGAGCGTCAAACCCGCCTTATGCAGAGTAGTCAGAATGCCATCCATTGAGTCAGGAAGTATTCCGGAAACCGTGCAGTTGATGGTGCTGGTGGCCGGCTTGTGCTGCAGCGCACCGGCGTTGGAGATAATGCGGCCTGCAGGGATGGCGCCGTTTTTCAGCGCCCACAGGAATTTCGCATACCAGTAGGCGCGTTTCTCATCGCCCTCTTCGACTTCGGCCAGGGCCCTGGCAACGCGCTGCCAGGTATCATCGAGAGTTTCGTCGATGACCTCCCCCGACATAGCTTTAAGGCGGTATTTTTTATCCCAGATATCGAGCGAGGCAGGCTGCAGCGGAATTGGCTGCCGGTTCTGTGCTGAATCATGAATCCTGGCGATGTTTCTTGTGGTCATTGATGAACTCCTCCAAAGTGGTTGCTACGGTTGGCTATTGATGCTCTTATTCCGCAACAATCGAAATAATTTCTATATATTGTGCTTTTTCTTAATAATAAACACTATATGTAGATTGTCAATGTTGTTTGTGAAATAAATACGGAGGGGGAAGATATCGGTCTGAGTACCGAAAACCGAGGACTGAGGACTGAGGACTGAGAAAAGATAGGAGTGTAGGGAAATTTCGCGAATAATGATGCGCCTCTCCCCTCACCCCAACCCTCTCCCCGGGGAGAGGGAGAGTAATCGGTTACGCCTTGCTTTCGATTCTTGCCCAGGAGTCGCGCAGGGTGACGACGCGGTTCATGACCAGCCTGCCGGTGGTCTCGCTGTCACGGCAGAAGTAGCCTTCACGCTCGAATTGAAAACGCTCGCCCGGCTGCGCATCGCCCAGCGAAGCTTCCAGCATAGCGCTTTCAACCTCCACCAGGGATTGCGGGTTGAGGTGATGCTTCCAATCTTCGATCTCCTTGTCAGCATCCGGCGCCGGATGCGAGAAGAGACGGTCATAGAGGCGCACTTCGGCTTTGACCCCATGTTTTGCCGACACCCAGTGGATGACGCCCTTGATCTTGCGATCCGGCGGATTTTTACCGAGGGTATCGGGGTCATAGCTGCAGTGCAGTTCACTGATTTCACCCTGCGCATCCCGGATCACCTCGTTGCAGCGAATCACATAACTGTTGCGCAGCCGCACCTCGCCGCCAGTCACCAGGCGCTTGAACTTCCTGTTCGGCGCTACCTCCATGAAGTCATTACGATCGATATAGAGTTCCCGGTCGAAAGGCAGCAGGCGTTTGCCCATGCTCTCATCCTTGGGATGATTCGGCGCAGAGAGCTGTTCGACCTGCTCTTCGGGGTAGTTGGTCAATACTACCTTGAGCGGATTCAGCACCGCCATGCGCCGCGGCGCGGATTGCTCCAGATCTTCACGGATGCAGCTCTCCAGCATACCCATCTCGATGCTGTTATCCGCCTTGGTGATGCCGATGCGATTGCAGAATTCCCGTATCGAAGCAGGCGTATAACCGCGGCGGCGCAGCCCGGCGATGGTCGGCATGCGCGGATCATCCCAGCCGGATACCAGGCCGTCGTCCACCAGCTGCGTGAGCTTGCGTTTGCTCATCACGGTATATTGCAGATTGAGACGTGAAAACTCGATCTGCCGCGGATGGCAGTCGATGCTGATGTTGTCCAGCACCCAATCGTACAACGGACGGTGGTCTTCAAACTCCAGCGTACACAGCGAGTGGGTGATCCCCTCCAGCGCATCGGAGATGGGGTGGGTGAAATCATACATCGGGTAGAGACACCATGCGTCGCCGGTCTGATGATGGATCAAACCGCTGCGGATGCGGTAGATGACCGGATCACGCATGTTGATGTTGGGGCTGGACATGTCGATCTTTGCCCGCAATACCCTGCTGCCGTCCTCGAACTCGCCAGCGCGCATGCGCTCGAAGAGGTCGAGATTCTCCTCGACAGAGCGCTCACGCCAGGGGCTGTTCCTGCCGGCTTCGGTCAGCGTGCCGCGATATTCCCGCATCTCTTCGGCAGAGAGCTCGCACACATAGGCGAGCCCCTTGCTGATCAGTTCCACCGCAAAGTCATGCAGCTGTTCAAAGTAGTCGGAGGCGAAGTAGAGATTGTCCCAGTGGTAACCCAGCCACTCGACATCATGCTTGATGGCATCGACAAACTCCTCCTCCTCCTTCTGCGGATTGGTATCGTCAAAGCGCAGGTTGCAGCTGCCCCTGTAATCGGCTGCAATGCCGAAATTCAACACGATCGACTTGGCGTGGCCAATATGCAGATAGCCGTTCGGCTCCGGAGGAAAACGCGTTGCTATGCTGCTGTGCTTGCCGCTGGCAAGATCGGCATCGATGACCTGGCGGATGAAATTCGTTGTCTTATGCTCTTGCATATCACTTCTCAATCCATGCGATTGCCTGGTCGATGCGGCGCAGCGTCGCCTCCCTGCCCACCAGCGAGAGTGTCAGGTCGAGATCCGGCGATGGCGCGCCGCCGGTAACTGCAATGCGCAGCGGCATGGCCACCTTGCCAAAACCAACATCCAGTTGCTCAACCACGGCTGCAACGGCGGCATGCAGGGATTCACGCGACCAGTCACCCAGCTCTGCCAGTGTTGATTTGGCCGCCTGCAGCGCTTCTACAGCCTCAGGTTTGAGGGCCCGCTTTGCTGCTTTGGCATCATATTCATCAAAATCACGATAGTAGAAGAGCGAAATGTCAGCCAGCTCTTCGAGTGTCTGCGCGCGTTCACGCTGCGCCTCGACGACTGCCTGCAGATGGTGCCCCACCGTCACCTCGAGCCCGCGCTGATTCAGATGCGGAGCCAGCTGAATGGCAATATGGCGAACATCGTGCTGTTTCAGATAGTGCTGATTGATCCACTGCAGTTTATCAGTGTTGAAGGCGGACGGCGCCTTGTTGACCCCTTCAAGTTCAAACAGTTCGATCATCTCTTCAGTGGAAAAGATCTCCTGGTCACCATGCGACCAGCCGAGCCGCACCAGGTAGTTGAGCAGCGCATCGGGAAGGTAACCCTCCTCCTTGTACTGCATGACGCTGACAGCGCCATGGCGCTTGGAGAGGCGCGCACCATCGTCGCCGAGAATCATCGGCAGGTGTGCGTATTTCGGCACCGGAAGATTCAGCGCCTGCAGCATATTGATCTGCCGCGGGGTGTTGTTGATATGGTCATCGCCGCGAATCACGTGGGTGATATTCATATCGGCATCATCCACCACCACGGTCAGGTTGTAAGTGGGAGACCCGTCGCTGCGGCGAATGATCAGGTCATCGAGTTCGCGGTTGTTGATAAACATCCTGCCGCGAATAAGATCGTCAACCACCACGTCACCCTCATCGGGATTGCGGAAACGGATCACATGCGGTTCGTCACCGGCAATATCCAGCTCTCTGCAGTGACCATCGTAACGCGGCTTCTGCTTGCGTTTCATCTGCTCTTCACGCAGTCTGTCGAGACGCTCGCGGCTGCAGTTGCAGCGGTAGGCGACCCCCTTCATCATGAGGGATTCAATCACCTCTTCATAACGCTCAAAACGCTCTGTCTGAAAAAACGGGCCTTCGTCGTAATCAAGCCCCAGCCACTCCATGCCCTCGAGAATGGCATTGACAGACTCCTGTGTTGATCGCTCCAGGTCAGTATCTTCGATGCGTAAGATGAAATCGCCGCCATGCTTGCGCGCATAGAGCCAGGAGAAGAGTGCTGTGCGAGCGCCGCCGACGTGCAGAAAACCGGTAGGGCTGGGAGCAAATCTGGTACGAATGGTCATGATTTTATGGGGTTCCACCTAAAGGTGACAGTTGGCAGTTGGCAGTTGGCAGTTGGCAGTTGGCAGAACTCTAATCGAGTCATTGCCATCTGTAAGCATTTTTTGCTGGAATCTGTAACTTTTTTTGTTGTTTTTACTGCAAACTGCATACTGACGACTGCCAACTTTGTTTTCTTGCTGCATACTGCCAACTGAAGACTGCAAACTTTTTTCTTCTGCATACTGACGACTGCCAACTTTGTTTTCTTGCTGCAAACTTTTAATTCTTCATTACTTTGACAGAGCTGTCGGCGCGCAACTGCTTGATATAGCCAGCCAGTGAACTCTGTCCGCGTGCTGCCTGCATGCTTTGGCGTTCACTGTCACGCTCCTGCTTAGCGAGTGCGGCCGGGTCGCCATCGATGACGGAAGAGACAGCAATGACTGCAAAACTGCCGGATGCCAGTTCAATCTTGTTGTAGCTGCTGCTCCCCTCTACAGGACGAGCCAGAGTGAAAGCCTTACTGACAATCAATGGATCAATCTCCTGGTTGCCGCTGCGCTTCACTGTTTTATCCTGTACGAGTTTTAATGATTCGTCAGCAGCAATATCACCCATGCTGCCTCCCTCCTGCGTGAGCAGCTTCATTATCTCGTCCGCGCGCTTTTGCGTGAGCTCCGTCGTCTGCTTTTTTTCCAGAATCGAGCGAATCCCGGCGCTGACCTCATGCAGCGGCTTTGCTGTCTCCTCTTCATGGTTCGCCACACGAACGACCATGTAGTTGTCATCCTCCAGCTCCAGCACATCACTGTTGCGTCCCGAATTCAGCACATCGTCGCCGAAGGCCGCTTGAATAATTTTCTCATTGGCAAACTTGCCGCTGGCGCCGGTGCGGGGAACCCAGTCACTCTCCTGGACCTTGACGCCAATCGCATCGGCCGTGGTCTGCAGCGTGCCTGAGTCGGCATAGGAGAGTTCCGCGAGCTGTTCATACTTCTCGCCGAAGAACGCATCGGCCTCTCTCTTCTTGAATTCATCCGCGAGCTGCTGTTTGACCTCATCAAATGACTGCAGATCACCACCCTCGACCTTTGTCACCTGGATGATGTGGTAGCCGAATCGGGAGCGCACCAGCTCGCTGAGCTGATCCTGTTGCAGTGCAAATGCAGCATCCTCGAAGGGCTTGACCATCATGCCGCGCTCTACCACGCCAAGATCGCCGCCATTGGATCCTGAACCCTTGTCATCAGAGTGCTCCTTCGCAAGTTCAGCAAAATCCGCGCCGGCTTTAATCTCGTCGAGCAGTTTTTGCGCCCCGGCTTTGGCGTCATCATCACTGACGTCACCGCCAACCTTGATCAGAATATGGCGTGTAGTACGTGTTTCAGGGCTCCTGAACTCATCCTTTCGCTCTTCATAATTCGCCTTGAGCTGCTCTTCATCGACACTGATATCAGCTGACAGAGCAGCATGATTGAGCTCCACATACTCCAGTTTGACGCGTTCCGGGCGACGGAAATTTTGCTTGTTTTCGTTGTAATAGCTTTCAATATCACTGTCGCTGACTTCGACCTTCCCTTTGTCGCTGTCAGCATCAATCATCAGCCATGAGACAACCCGCTGCTGATTCTTGCGACGGATCAATGCGTCAATTTCAGCATCTGTGACAAATGCCGAAGTGGAAATAGCATTGGTCAACAGCCCCGTTCCCAGACTCATACGCAGATTTTCGGTGAAGGCATTGATATTGCGGCCCTGCGATCTCATCACCCTCTCGTACTCATCCTTGTCAAAAACACCGTCTCGCTGAAACACCTCCATGCTGCGAATCTGCTGCCTCACCATCTCGTCGCCGGCGCGAATATTGAGATTGTTGACCTGCTGGCTGAGCAATGCATCCTGGATCATCTCGTTCAGCACCTGTTGACGCAGCATGTCGTCATTAAAAAACTCAGGGATTTTTCCGCCAAACTGCTGACGCAGGTTATTGCGATAGTTGTTGAGGCTGCTCTCCATGCTGCGCTGCGTAATCTCGACCTCGCCGACTTTTGCGACAACCGGATCAGAGCCTCCTCCCACATACTCCTGAATCCCCCAAAGCGCGAAAGGAATACTGATCAATATAACGATCGCATAGGCAAACCAGCCCTGCGCTCTGTCTCGAATTTTCTGCAACATGGTATTAACCCGATATGCGGTATTTTTCAATTAATAAAAAAGGGGCATCCGGATGGATGCCCCTTTCTGAATAGTGGCGGAGCGGACGGGACTCGAACCCGCGACCACCGGCGTGACAGGCCGGTATTCTAACCAACTGAACTACCGCTCCAATGAGGGATGAGGTATTGATTAAATTCTGCACATCCTGGTACTTTAATTTCTACCACATCCCTTATTCTGGTGGGTGCTGAGGGGACCCAACCCCCGACATTCGCCTTGCAAGGGCGACGCTCTCCCAGCTGAGCTAAGCACCCATGAAGGAGTCTGTTTTCTCAACAGACCCCTTGTCATGAGGCGCGCTAGTTTACTGCATCTTTGAGAGCTTTGCCAGCCTTAAATGCAGGATTTCTTGACGCCTTGATTTGAATCTCTTCACCGGTGCGGGGATTGCGTCCCTTGCGTGCTGCACGATCGCGCACAGAGAATGTTCCAAATCCAATCAGTGAAACTGTGTCGCCATTTTTCAGTGCCCCGGTAATCGCTGACACCATGCTGTCAAGCGCCATGCCTGCCTTCGCCTTACTGATATCAGCGCTCTCTGCAATTGAATCGATCAATTCACTTTTATTCATAAAATTTTCCTCTTTTGCGGTGGTTGTCTAAATGGAGTTCTTCATTCTTGTCCTACAGCCATGCCAGACAGACTGTAGTTTTCAGGCGATTGATTACATACATTGCAGGCCCTGCTGTCAAGCCTGTTTCGAGACTTTTATCAGATAACATTGGCGCAGATACAAAACAGAGTGCTGCAGAGAGTTGATTCCATAACAGTTTCACGAACAGCAGCAACGAAATATTTTTTCAGTTTTTATCAAAAAATCGCAGTAGATTGCCGCGTCTTCATGAGATTATAAACTACATCCTTGTAATCTACCCTTCGGGTCGCGCAAAGCGCGTTCAATTTTGCTCCAGGCAAAATTAGTGCTTCGTCCCCCGCTATGACATCAATGCTTGATAACAGCCGTTTTTTTAACGTCTCCCTGCTTCCCTGAGACAGGTTTTTCTGTGGATACATCTGCGTCGCCATGGGGTTCCGGCTGGCTCACCAGCGCCATCTCAAGAACTTCATCGATCCACTGAACAGGGCGAATATCCATACCCTGTTTGACATTTTTGGGGATTTCAACGAGGTCTTTTTCATTCTCTTTCGGAATCAGAACCGTCTTGATGCCACCGCGCAGCGCCGCCAGGAGCTTCTCCTTGAGGCCGCCAATGGGCAGTATCTCGCCACGCAAGGTAATCTCCCCGGTCATGGCGACGTCAGCACGCACCTTGATGCCTGTGAGCACCGATACCAATGCGGTACACATGCCAACTCCGGCGCTTGGACCATCTTTGGGCGTGGCGCCTTCAGGAACGTGAATATGCGCCTCCTGCTTCTGATAGAAGTCCGGATCTATCCCCAATGTATCTGCACGGCTGCGAACGACTGTCATGGCCGCCTGAATCGACTCTTTCATGACATCCCCGAGTTGCCCGGTCAACTGCATGCCGCCTTTGCCTTTCACCAGCGCCGCTTCAATGCGCAGCAACTCACCACCCACTTCGGTCCAGGCCAGTCCGTTCACCTGGCCAACCTGGTCCAGTTCATCGGCCACTCCGAAACTGAAACGCCTCACGCCGAGATATTTTTCCAGTCGTGCGGGAGTGATGCGCACAAGCTTGTTACTGCTTTTTTTACTACTCTCCATGAGCACATCTTTGACGACCTTGCGGCATATCTTGGCAATATCGCGCTCGAGATTGCGCACACCCGCTTCACGCGAGTAGTAGCGGATGATGTCACGCACCACCGCATCACTCATCTCGAGCTCATTCTCTTTCAGGCCATTGTTTTTTTTCTGTTTTGGAATCAGATACCTGACGGCAATATTGAGTTTCTCATCTTCGGTATAACCGGAGAGACGAATCACCTCCATCCTGTCGAGCAGGGCCGGAGGAATATTCATGGTGTTGGCTGTTGCCACGAACATGATGTCAGAGAGATCCAGATCGACCTCCAGGTAATGATCCTGAAAGGTGTGGTTCTGTTCCGGGTCCAGAACCTCCAGCAACGCCGAGGCGGGATCACCGCGGAAGTCCATCGCCATCTTGTCGATTTCATCCAGCAGAAAGAGCGGATTGCGTGTCTCCACCCGACTCAGGTTCTGTACGATCTTGCCCGGCATGGCGCCAATATAGGTACGGCGATGACCGCGTATCTCGGCCTCATCCCGCACACCGCCCAAAGCCATGCGTACAAATTTACGCCCGGTTGAGCGCGCAATCGACTGTCCAAGGGAGGTTTTACCAACGCCGGGAGGGCCGACAAGGCATAAAATCGGCCCTTTGAGCTTGCGCACGCGCTGTTGCACAGCAAGGTACTCCAGAATGCGCTCCTTGACCTTCTCAAGGCCGTAGTGATCGGCGTCGAGAATCGCTTCAGCCTTGTTGATGTCATTATTGACCCGCGAGCGTTTTTTCCACGGAATGCCAACCAGGGTGTCGATATAGTTGCGCACCACCGTCGCTTCAGCTGACATCGGCGACATCATCTTGAGCTTGTTGAGCTCACCCAGGGCCTTCTTTTTGACCGCTTTAGGCATCCCCGCTTTTTCGATTTTTTCGGTCAGCCCTTCAATCTCGTTGGGCGCATCATCCATCTCACCCAGCTCTTTCTGGATGGCTTTCATCTGCTCATTGAGATAATACTCGCGCTGGTTTTTCTCCATCTGCCCCTTGACGCGGCCACGGATGCGTTTCTCCAACTGCAGGACATCATTCTCCTCCTCCACCAGCCGCATGAGATGTTCAAGCCGCTGCCGCACATCGATGATCTCCAGCACTTTCTGCTTTTCATCCAGCTTCAGAGACATGTGCGCCGCCATGGTGTCAGCGAGGCGACTGGGGTCATCAATACTCGCCAGCGAGGTCAACACCTCCGGTGGAATCTTTTTATTCAGTTTGACATAGTGATCAAACATCGAAAGAGCGGAACGCATGAAAAGATCCGTCTCCCTGTCGTCCGGCATCTCTCCCTCCTCGAGACGCTGCGGAGCCGAGCGATATAAGGCCTCGGTCTCAAGAAATGCCCCTACCTTGACACGGTAGGCGCCTTCGACCAGCACTTTGACCGTGCCGTCCGGCAGCTTTAACAGCTGTAATATATTCGCCAGGGTTCCGATCTCATAGATCTCTTTTGTTGAAGGATCGTCAACATCGGCGCTTCTTTGCGCCACCAGCAGAATGGGCTGGTTATGCCGTGTTGCATAATCGAGCGCATGTATTGATTTTTCACGCCCGACAAAGAGTGGTATCACCATGTGAGGATAGACCACAACATCTCTCAGCGGCAGGATAGCAATGTCATCGGGTAATTCCACGACACTGCCTTTGCTTTTCTCTTGTACCATGAATTACTCTCTTGAAATCACTCTGTGATAATTCAGAGTTGAGGTATCGCCAGCGGGAGCATCCCGCTGGGAAAGAAACGGGCATACCTGAATCACGATATGTGATCCAAGGGCTTATTAAACCGTCAGTCAGACAGGGCGGCTCTTTTTTCGCCGCCCTCGATGATAATATAGGGGGCAATGTCGCCGGAAACAACCGTCTCATCGACAACAACTTTGGAAACATCATCCATGGAGGGAAGGTCATACA
>JAIVTC010000354.1:0-5388 GCA_048629055.1 Candidatus Bathyarchaeota archaeon | reverse complement strand
GAGATGAAGTCACAGCTCCCATAGATCGCTCCAACCATTTAGCGCATCGGGACGGTTTGAATTTCAGAAAAACTGTTCAGGATTTTGTTCACCCACCCATAAGGAATGCGCTCCTGTTCCAGACGTATTGCTTCGGCGATGCGGTCGTATCTGAGATCATCATAGAGCTGCTGCTCTTCCAGCGTAAGCCTCGGCAGCTCGATCATGGAGCGCTGATTGGGTTTCTCCTGCACCCATAGCGGACGATATTCCATCAGGGTGTGCTTGTCCATCAACAATGAAGATGCCAGGGGAAATGCTTTTCTTAGCTGATTGAGAATGCTAAAACCATGCGTGTCGATGTCACCCCAATAGATAATTTTTTTGTTCCCCAGCCAGTCACACTCTTTAAGCCGCTCCAGTCCGTAACCCAAACCGAAGATGACCAAAGCATCTCTCATTTGGGGAAAAGCCAGACCGTTGATCTTGTTTTCCGTGATGAACACAGTGGATACAGGCAGTTCGAGCTCGGCAAACTGATCTGCGGGAACAGAGAGATCGCTCATGCCGCGTATAGATTGTTGTGGATCGAGCAGGCGAAAGCGGATTAGCGCCGGTTCATCTTTCAGACCATAACGCCGGTTAAAGCCCTTGACGCCAGTGGCGTCTCTGTTGACAGCATCTTCAGGAAGAGTGAGATCCAGCATCTCGGAGAGCAGCCCGCGATGCCGCTCGATAAACTTGGTATCCACGCCGGCAATATCTAGCTGACGCAGATAGAGACCACTGCCGGGATGCTGCTGAAAATAACTTAATACCTGAAGGATCTGCTGCCAGTGATCTGCCTGTTGCAACATTCTACGCGGGTGTTTGATGAGCCAGGATTCGAGTTCGGGAAACGCCTGCAGGGTTGTGTTGCTGAGCTCATGAAAGGTGGCGGACTGTCTGCTTTTGCCAATCAGTTTCAGCGCTGTTGACTCATCTGCTACATAGACTGCTTGCGGCAGGCTGTTGCGTCCGTGGATGGGATGACGGATCTCTTTCCACTGTATATCGTAGCCTTCCAGTTTGCTGATCTGATGGATCCACAGGCGCACCTCATCGAAGTGAGTGGCAAGCTCTCTGCTTGTCGGGCTGCGCAGACGCAGTTTCAGCGGAAACAGCGGCTCATCCTGCAGCCGGGAGCGGAGGATCTCTCCGCGATCCCAATAGCGCAGCAGCTGCTTTTTCAGATCAGCTACGGTGGTCCATTGGTTAGCCATTTAATGCCCCTCACCCTAGCCCTCTCCCAAAGGGAGAGGGGGTTTATGTCTTGCCGCCTTCTCTTTATGGTACTCCTCGATGGTGAGATTACGCAGCATGGAGCGCTTACCCTCTTCGCTATGCACGAAGCCGACACTGGAGACATAGGGTTCGATGATGTGGATCTTCTGCAGCGGCGTCACAATCAACAGCTGCAGATTGAGACGCTTGAACAGCTCCAACCCGTAACGTGTGGACTGATCCGAACCTCGCCCAAAGGCCTCGTCGATCACCACGAAACGAAAAGAGCGGGAGCGGGTCTCGCCCCACTCCAGTCCAAACTGATAGGCGAGACTGGCGGCCAGCACCGTGTAGGCAAGCTTCTCTTTCTGGCCTCCTGATTTGCCGCCGGAATCCGAGTAGTGTTCATACTCCGCGTCATCTTCACGCCAGCGCTCGGATGCGGAAAAGTTAAACCAGTTGCGCATGTCCGTGACTTTTCTGGTCCAGATTTTGTCCACGCCTGTTGACCCTTCCCTGCCTTTGAAACGCTGTACGATCTGCTTGACCTGGAGAAATTTCGTCTCGGTGTACTGACTCTCTTGCGAGCCTGTCAGTGCGCCCTCGGTGCATGCACGCAGCTCGCTCTGGAAGGTGCGTATCTCCTGGTCAGGATTATCTTCGGCCAGCAGGATGATGTAGCGATTGGGATTGTAGTCGATGTCATGCAACGAGCTGTTGATGCGTGCGATGCGCTCCCTGATGGCCTGCTTCTCTTTGTTCAGCTGGGCATGAAAATTGGCGATTTCCCTGATGGTGTTCTCATTCAACAGCATCTTGAAGCGCTGTTCAAACTTAGGCAGATCATCGCTTTGTAATGCTTCAAGCATGGAACGGTATTCGTCTGCCGCCTCGATGCTGATATCCGCTTCGCGGGTCTCCTGAGGGTAGGCGTCACTGTAGGCGGACATGGCACGAATGATCTGCTCCTGCAGATGACCCAGTTTTCTGCTCAGTTTGTCGATGCGTTTGCTCTGCAGCCAGTCGCGCATCTCGCTGTGACGGTTGTCGCAGGACTCGACAGTCAGCTTACGATCGTCCAGGGCTTCAGACATCATGGCGTCAAGCAGCGGAAAGTAGATGACCTGCGCCTGCTCCGGCATCGCTTGCAGCAGGGTTTTGCTGTCATCCAGTTGCGCGCTTGCCATCTGCTGCTTGAGCTTCTCCTGCGTATGCTTCTCTCTGGCGCTTTGCAACAATTGCTCACTGCGGCTGATCGCCTCTTCGATGTCACTCAACTGTCGCTGCAATACACGCAAGGTATCTGACTCCGCCTCCAACTGCTCGCGCTCTTGTTCGAGGTTGTCAATTTCGAGCGCCAGAGGCCGCCAATTGAGCTGCTGAAAATCGGTATACTCCTCCAGCTTGCTCAACGCCTGCAATCGTGTACTGACATCCTGCTGCTGCCGACTCAGTACGGCAAGCTCTGCTCCGCAGTCGTCCATCTGCTGCTCAAGATCTTGCAGCGCTTTTTTCAATGCGCTTATTTTTGCTTCGTTACTCCAGCCAAGCAGGTAACGGGTGCGGTCGGTCAACTTATGACGATCATCTTTTTCGTGGCGCTGGTTGCCGGATTTGATCTGTCCGGTGATCGTCATGGCTTGCTTTTCGCGGCGGAATTGGACCATGTCCGTGCAGCAGGCATAGTCAAAACGTCGCCCCAGCTCACTCTCTATCCAGGTATAAAAACGGGAGTCTGTGCGCAGTGAGAGTTTACGTACAAGCGAGTGAAGATGCAGGGTGCGCGAAGCTTGCGCAGCCATCGAGGTGATGCGGTAATAGACCAGCCTGCCCCGCAGGTGGGTGTCGTTCACCCATTCAGCCACCTGCGGATAGTGTTCGTCAGGCACCAGCAGTGACAGGGCGAAATTATGCAGCAGCCGCTCGATGGCGCCCTCCCAGTCCCGCTCATTGTCATGCACCTGAATCAACTCACCTGCAAAGGGGAGTTCTGACTCTGTCACTTTCAAAAGCTCACACAACTGCTCCCGGATGTTCAGCAGCCCCCGGTGGGAGATATTGGAGCGGCGATTACCCAACGCTTTGAGCTCGCTGTCCAGTTTATGGTGCTGCTGCTTCAAATCACGCATCAGTATGCTGCTGTCGGTGATACTGTTTTGCAATTGCGCCTGAAGTTGTGTCGCCGAGGCGTGTTGTTCGCTCTGGGCCTGGGAGTTGGCGACAAAGGTTTCCGCACTTTCAGCCCGGGGCAGTTCCAGTTGCGCAGCGACTGCGTTGTATCGATCCATGCGTTCGCTGCGGGCCTGCTTGTCTACCAGTTTTTGCTCGATCTGCTGCTTGATGCGTTCGAGTCTGTCGCCGCCATTTTCTGCGATGGCCTGCCGGATGTCATCACGCTGGTAGCGTTGGCCACGCTGCTTCTGCTGCAGCGTTTCAATGCGGCTGTGCAGCTTGCCCAGATCCTGTTCCAACCGCTGCAGGCGTTTCAGCAGCAGCTCGCCTTTGAGTTTTGCAAACCAGGGGCGCAACGCTTCGCGGCAGTTGTGCAGTTCAGCAAGCTCTCGCTCCACAGCCTGATGCAGGTCTGCCTTGTCAACCAACGGCTGCAGTAT
Source organism: Candidatus Bathyarchaeota archaeon (assembly GCA_048629055.1). GTDB lineage: Bacteria > Pseudomonadota > Gammaproteobacteria > Chromatiales > Chromatiaceae > Sva-25. The sequence continues at coordinate 1,534 of JAIVTC010000354.1, read as the reverse complement.
GCTGATTTGGTGCTTGGCTTTGAGTACGGCTTCGTGAGCCCGGTTGAGATCGTCGAAGTGACCAATGAGATTCTGGATGCGATCCTCGACAGGAAAAGGTTCGAGCATGTGGTGGCGCACAAAATCCGTGAGATTTCCCACTGCCTTCATGGAGACAGTCTGGTTGAAGAGCTCCAGCGCCTGCGCGTTGTCGATGCCGAAGCGTCTGCGCAGGGCGGCGCCATAGGGTGGAAAACTGTCGAACAACTGGCAGTTTGCCTGTTTGCGCAACTGCTTCTTGAGGTTGTTGATCTCCTTGCCGAAGCCTGCAAAGTGACGGGTGATTTCAAGCGGGACATCAGAGACCACATAAAAACGCGCCGGCTGCCCCTGGTTATCCTTGATCCAGAAGACCTGCGCCAGGGTGACCCATTGATCGAACCCTTCGTTATAGAAGCGTCCCAGGATCACCGAATAGTTGTTGTGGTCTCGCAGCGCCACCGCCCTGGCAGCATGACTGCCTTCAGTGCGCTCTGATTTGTAGTAGCCGAGCACATAGGATTTGAGGCTGCGCTCCTTCGACTCTGCGCCCGCCGCCTTGTTGTAGATGATCTTCTGCGCAGGAACCAGCAGCGTGGTGACGGCATCAACCAGGGTGGATTTACCCGAGCCGATGTCTCCGGTCAGCAGGGTATTGTCGCCCCCCGCTGTCAGGCTCCATACTTTTTGATCAAACGTACCCCAGTTGAAGATCTCCACCTGGTGCAGACGAAAACCGGCGCGTTCATCCGAGGCGGAAAAGTCCAGCTGTTGGCTCTGATCGTCCATCATTGATCCACTACTGATCTTTTGTTACATATTGCTGATAACTGTCGAGCCGCTGATCAAATTCGGCAAGCCACTGGGCGTCCACATAGGCCTTGATGATGCGGCGCACCTCGAATTGCCCATGTTGGTCACGCAGTTTTCTGAGAAAACCAAGCTCGACGACCTTGTTGATCTGACTGTCCAACCTGTCCATGAGTTTTGCTTCATTGGCGCTGTCGGCGAGAAACACCCGCGCCAGCTCCAGGATCTGTTCGCGTGACAAAATCAGCCTGGGATCTCCATCCGTGGCGTCATGTTCAGCCAGTTTTTTTCTCAGCAGCGCCAGCAGCAGGCTGACAGGGTAAGCCAGCTGCCGTCTCTGTACCAGCCGCGGAAGTTCAGCTATCCCCTCCTCCGCCGGCCGCTGCTGCAGATAGGCGTAACCTTCTGCTTCATCCACAATCAGTTGCATGCCGATAATGCTGATGTGATCCTGAATGCCTGACTGCAAGTCGATCAGATCCTGCCAGCGGCGGCTCTCCCTATCCTGGTAGACGACACCCTTGTAGAGGGCTATCAATACCTCTCCAAGAGGATTTGTAGTCTCTGTTTGCGTCATCATCTGTTTCATCGGCTGTAGATCACCCTGGGAGTTTTCGCAAGCTTGGTGTTACCGTCGCTGTCTTGCCAACTGATTTCAAATCTCTGCTGCTCATCGATAACGGCCCTGGGATCATCAGCGGCCAGT
>JAIVTC010000353.1:0-5960 GCA_048629055.1 Candidatus Bathyarchaeota archaeon | reverse complement strand
TCTTCTGCGTTCCAGCAAGAGTTACATAACGCTGCTATGCGCCCCTTGCTGCGCCTTGAAGACGAACAACATTGCGGCGCGATATCGGGAAGTTATTTATGGACAACTCCTAAGAATTAAATGGATACAAACATATCTTCGAGTTTTTCGTCTCCTTCGTGGTGAGTATCTTTCTACATTTAGAATTGCTGTGGCAATATAATGGTTTTTCATTGGCGATTTAGCGGTCATTTTATGCGTGTACTTGGAATTGAAACCTCCTGCGATGAGACGGGAGTTGCGGTGTATGACTCTGACAAAGGCCTGCTTGGCGATATGCTGCACAGTCAGATTGCGTTGCATGCAGAGTATGGTGGTGTGGTTCCTGAACTGGCATCACGTGATCATGTGCGCAAACTGATTCCGCTCATCGATGCGTTGTTGAAACAGTGTGGTTTGCAATGCGGGGACCTGGACGGCATCGCCTATACACAGGGGCCGGGCCTGGTCGGTGCGCTGCTGGTTGGCGCCGCCACCGGCAGGAGCCTGGCATGGTCGCTGGATATTCCGGCTATCGGCGTTCACCACATGGAGGGGCATCTGCTGGCGCCACTGCTGGAGGAGTCTCAGCCGGAATTTCCGTTTCTTGCTCTGCTGGTCTCCGGGGGGCATACACAGCTTGTTGAGGTCAAACGCATCGGCGAATACCGTCTGCTTGGTGAGAGCCTGGATGATGCAGCAGGCGAGGCTTTCGACAAGACAGCAAAAATGCTGGGGCTTGCATATCCCGGTGGCCCTGAGCTCTCCAGACTGGCGCAGCAGGGTGACCCGCTGCGATTCAGATTTCCCCGCCCGATGACGAATCGTCCGGGACTCGATTTCAGCTTTAGCGGTCTCAAAACCTTTGCACTGACTACCTGGCAGCAGGCAGAGACCAGGGACGACCAACTGCGGGCGGATATCTGCCGTGCATTTGAAGATGCGGTGATCGACACATTAGTCATCAAATGCCGGCGCGCAGTCAAGCAGACAGGCATAACCCGACTGGTCATGGCCGGTGGTGTCAGTGCAAACAGCCAACTGCGGCAGCGCATCGATGAAGCACTGCAAGAACTTGGTGGCCGGGCTTTCTATCCACGCCCCGAGTTCTGTACCGATAATGGCGCCATGATTGCCTTTGCCGGCTGGCAGCGCTTGCGGGTCGGGCAGCATGAAGGTGCAGGGTTCCAGGTAACGCCGCGCTGGCCGATGAGCGAGTTGCAGGCTTGTTGAGGGGAGGAGCGAGTGATGAGTTGTGAGGACTGAGTAGTGAGAGACGAGCTTGATTGCAGAGTTCATGGTGCAATGCGCGGAGCTTATTGACACCCTACAGGCGAGGCAAGAGCGTGATGGTATGTTTTATCGATTAACCAAAGATCTGTGTGTATCAGTGTTCATCTGTGGTTAAAAAAGATCCCCTTCTACTCGCTGTCGGTGAGCTTGCCCTCTTTTCCTGACAGCAGATCCTGGATATTGGTGCGGTGCCGCCAGAAGAGGATGATGGAGATAATCGCCTGAATTGTGATCAGTGCGGGCTCACCAGAGAAATACCACACCACCAGTGGCGCCAGTGCCATCGCAATCAATGCGGCCAGCGACGAGATTTTCAGGCCAAAGGCAACAAACAGCCAGATGCCGGCAATCGCTGCGCCAATCATCCATGAAAAACCGAATTGAATCCCCAGGAGAGTTGCAACTCCCTTGCCGCCCTTGAAGCCAAAAAAGAGGGGGTAGAGATGCCCCAGAAATGCGGCCAGGCCGGTGAGGCCGAGAACCAGGGGGCTGACCCCCAGTTTGAGGCCGATAAACACGGGAATAAATCCCTTCAGCCCGTCGCCAAAGAGGGTGATGGCGGCAGCCTTTTTGCCGCCGATGCGCAGGACATTGGTTGCGCCGGGATTGTTGGACCCCAGGGTGCGGGGGTCGGGCAGTCCCATCAGGCGGCAGACAATAATGGCGCTGGAGATGGATCCCAGCAGATAAGCTGCGATGATCAACAGTATTTCTGTAATCATGTCAGTGCTGGCTACTCAGGCGGATTGTCACTCAGATTTGTCGGACAGAGCACGTTGCGCATGACGCCGATCAATTCGAGTAATTTGTGGTTTCTGATTCTGTAGTAGATGCGATTGGCCTCCTTTCTGGAGACCAGGATGTGTTTATTGCGCAACTGGTCCAGGTGCTGGGAAATATTGCTTTGTGACGTGCCTGTCTGTTCAACGATTTCGCCGACAGAGAGTTCACGTTCGCCCAGGGTGCAGAGAATTTTCCAGCGCAGCGGGTGTGCCATCGCCTTCAGCGCATTGGCGGTCAACGTGGTGTCTTCGTTATCGATCTCAGGTGTTTCATTACTCATGCCGTGGCTCCTCTGAAGCGTCATCAGATTCGATTTTCTGATAACCACTCATGTTTTTGGCGATACAGATGATATGGCGCAACTTGCCATCTCCATCGGTAATTGCAGTACGGGAAAAAAGAATCGGGATGCGTTTGCCGCTGCTGGTAATAAAGCGTGCGTCAATACTGGGAATGGCGCCACTGCGAATCAGCGCCTCCAGCCATGTGCCCATGAAAGCATCCGCCTGTTGGTCTGTCTCCTCTTCAAACAGGTCGCCGATGGAGAGCGCGATGATTTCACTCTCTTCATACCCCAGCATCCTGCAGGCGTCAGGATTGGCCTCGGTCACCCTTCCTGCGGGGTCAAGAACCAGCAGCGCTTCTCCCATGGCCTGAAAGATATTCTGTAGATGCTCTCTGGCTTCATTGAGTTCAGCGGTGCGTTGTCTGACTTTCTCCTCCAGCAGGCGGTTCATCTCGCGCTCTTTCTCGATGAGGCGAAAATAGGTGCTGAGTTTGTTGATCAGTTGATTGTCGTCAATGGGTTTGAGCAGATAGTCGGCAGCGCCGACATCATAACCACGCTGGCGGAACTCTTCCGTTTTGAATGCCGCAGTGAGGAAGATGATGGGGATATTTTGGGTTTTTTTACGAATCTTCAGCAGCGAGGCGGTTTCAAAACCATCCAGGCCGGGCATCTGGATATCGAGCACAATCAGGTCGAGATCGGGTGTCTCCAGAGCAATCTCGATCGCCTCCCTGCCTGAATTGGCATCGAGTACAGCAGCGCTCATATGCTGTTCAATCAATGCGCGCAGGGTAAACAGGTTATCCGGATTGTCATCGACAATCAGCAGTTTGAAATTGGTGAATCTGGTCATTTAAATGTTAAGAGAGTCGTCGATGATGGTTTTCAACTGCTGTGCGTTTATCGGCGTTGTCAGACAGTCACTGGCGGCCTGCATCAGCTTTTCATTGATCAGTGTGCAATCCTCGGCGAGTGCAATGATGGTTCCTGATATGTTCTCATTTTGAATAATAGAGATGCTATCACAGTTATTGATGTCGCAGATGCGGTTGTTGATGATAATCAGCAGGCATTCAGGCTCTTCACGCAGCACCTCTCTGATCTCATCTTCATCAGTGGCGGCAATGACGGTGATGCCCCATTGGCTCATGATTTGAGTCAGTTGCAGCATGGTCTCGATGTTGTCTTCGACCAGTATCACAGTTTGGCCGCTGTAGTCAGCCGGGGGAAGGGGTGATGCTGTGAGCATGGATGTGGCTGGTTCGTTTTCGAGCACGGTGGTCTCCTCATGCTCGGGAGTTTCAGCAGGTTGACTGCGATAATACTCCAGTGGTAATGCCAGAGTGAATGCCGATCCATGATGCTCGGTGCTGCTGAGGTACAGGCTGCCGCCCAGCAGTGCAGCGAGGCGGCGGCTGATATTGAGTCCCAGACCTGTGCCGCCAAAACGGCGTCGAATAGAACCGTCCGCCTGGCGAAAAGCCTCAAAGATATGTTTCTGTTTATCAACAGGAATACCGATGCCGCTGTCGCTGATGGTGATATGCAGCGGTTGACCGCGATAATCGGCATTGAACAGCGTCTTGACAGCGATTGTGATACCGCCCCGGTCGGTAAACTTGACGGCATTACTGAGCAGGTTTTTGAGGATTTGACGGATTTTATCCGAGTCGGAAGTGATTGTAGATGGCGTATCTGCAGCATACTCCAGCTTCAGGGAGAGGCCTTTCTCCTCGAATTGCGGACGCATTAAAGCGATGGTGTCATCGAGCAACTGCCGCAGATTGATCTCTTCCAGTTTGAGCTCTTCGTCCAGGGACTCGATGCGGGAGAGTTCGAGGATATTGTCGATCAGTCCGAGCAAATCCCTGCCGGCATGATGGATGACATCGGCTTTTTGCTGTTGAGCCGCCGGCAGCGCCGTATCTTCCTTGAGGATTTTTGAGAGCACCATGATCGAGTTGAGCGGCGTCTTCAGTTCATGGGAGACATTCGCCAGAAATTCGGTTTTGAAGCGGTTGCTTTGCTCAAGCTGCCGGGTATGCGTGCGCAGATTGCGGTTGTTTCTTGCATGGGTTGAGGCCAGGCGGGTTAGATTGCCGGCAAGGATATGCAGCTCCCGGGGTTTGTTCCATGAGAATTCGACCTCTTCATTCTTTTCAACAATGCGTTGCACGCCGCTGCCAAGCTCTTTGCTGATACGATCGAGACGATCGGCAAACCAGTTTGCCAGCAGCCACACGCCAATGAGCACCAGCAGGGAGACGATGGCGCCTGTAATCAACAGGCTCCTGCGCAGACTGGCCAGAGGTGACTCATCGACGATACGTCCGACCCATAGGGGTTCATTATTTTCAGTACGAAACATTGGAACCCAGAACATGCGGTGATCCTCGTCATCACTCCACAATCCGATTCTTCCCCGCTGGAAAATCTCTTCAAGACCGGGGAAATCCTCGAAGGCTTTCCTTGCAGGGGATTTCTTGGATGTGTAGAGATAGCTGCCATCGTTTTTTGCCCACAAAGTACCCCGATAGGCGCGAGCCAGCCCGCCGGGGTCAACGGTGATGACAACCATCGCCGTTGCTTTACCCTTGTTATCTCTGATGGCACTGGCGATATAGAGGCGCAGCTGTCCACGCTGATGGTCGTCATATTCAGTGTAGATCGGGCTGACGAGCACGCTTGAAGGGCCGGCCTTCAACACGGATGTGAGAAAGGCATGGCTGGGCATAGCAGGTCTGGAGTCCGTCTTCTTGAGAAGATTTCCACTTTTATCCCTTTCGAGCCAGAAACGGGCTGCACCATTCTCATCCAGAAAATTGATGCTGATGATATCGAGGCTTTTGCCGAAAAGACGATTGATCCATTCTGTATAGCGTAGGCGGGCTTGCCCTGCCTTTTGTGCATCCTCGTTGTCGGAACTGACGATAATTCCAGGTTCAGGCAGTTTTGCAACGACGCCGGTGAGCGCCTGGCGGCTGGCCATGTGCTTGTCCAGATCACGAAAATCGGCGCGCAGCTGCTGCAGATGCGCCTGCTGATAGAAAATCTGCAGGCGATCAAGCAGCGGTGGCAGCCCGAATGTCAACAACAGCGCCATTGGCGTCAGTGCGAACAGCAGCAGGATCAACAGGATGTAGGTGCGTAACTTCACAGTTGCATAATACAGCTAGGAGTCTGTCCGAGAATATAAACCTACTGCGGAAAAGCCCTTTTGGCCAGATTTTCCGATCATTTTTGTTAAATAGTGCAGGCTATTCGCCTCAAATGCTAGAAAAATCTGACTCAAAATGGCATTCCCTCGCTACGGTCCCTATTCTTGGACAGGCTCCAGGCGCTGATTCTCACCAGAGCAGGTGTGGAAAAATCCCTGAAGAAATGTATGTTTGCCGTTGTACTCTCCAGTCGCATACAATCAAATCTGAATCAAGACTAAAGAGGTGAAATTCATGTCACAGGATGCGTTGATACAACACTATGCCGGCATTATCGAGGGGGTCGGTGAAGATCCACAGCGCGATGGGCTGCTGAAAACACCGCAGCGGGCAGCCAAGGCGATGGAGTTTTTATGCAA
>JAIVTC010000352.1:0-10045 GCA_048629055.1 Candidatus Bathyarchaeota archaeon | reverse complement strand
TAGTGAATTATGTGCGTGGCAAGAACGATGACACAGACGACAATCTCTATAACATCATGCCGTTGAATGCGAGGCTGGCGGTTGTGCATCGCCTGAATAGATGGACCAACACCATTGAAGTTGATCTGGTCGATGATAAAAGTGATGTTTCACAGGTGAGGACCGAGCTCGAGACAGATTCGTATGCGCTGCTGCACCTGCGCAGCAGCTACGAATGGAAGCAGCTGCGTTTCGACTTTGGCATCGAGAACGTATTTGACAAATTCTATAACGACCCGCTGGGCGGCGCCTATTTAGGCCAGGGAAAGACGATGTCTCCAACTGGCGTTGCCTGGGGGACTCCGGTTCCAGGTATGGGACGTTCGATCTATGTCGGCATGAATTATAAATTTTAGGAGCAGACCAGCGTCGCGCATTGATGTTGATGGGAGTTGCCATAGTTATGAACTGTATGAACTATTCAGCACAGGCAAGATCGTCACTGCTATTGGGCATATCTACCGGAAAACGCCGTAAATACATCCATGTAGGCTCGCTTCGGCATCCATGCCTCCGACGTTTCCTTTAGATATGCCCAACAGCAGCGACTTATTTTTTCATTTGACAAGATGCTGAATAGTTACGAATAGGATTTCACCATGAATGAAATGATAGAGATGCTCGACAAGGGAGGCCCTGTTGTATGGGTGCTGGCCGCCTATTCGGTAGTCGGATTGGCGATCGTTCTGGAGCGCTATTTTCTGTTTTTGCGCCTGCGCCGCCTGCCTCGGGATGTGAGTCGGAATCTTGATCGGCTGCTCGATAACTCTAGTGCACAGGCAGCGGTTGCTGATTTGAGCGGCCCGGAGGCGAGAATTATCCAGGGGATGCTGGAGGCCGATCACCAGGGCGTCAAGAACCTTGCGCGGGTTGGCGAACGCATCAGGGATGACGAGTTGCAGCGCATGGGATTTGGTCTGCGCACTCTTGGCGTGTTGAGCAACACGGCGCCCTTGCTGGGGCTTCTTGGAACCATCACCGGTTTGATCAAGGCATTCATGGTGATCGAGCAGGCCGGCGGAAGGGTTGACGGCCAGGCGCTTGCCGGCGGTATCTGGGAAGCGATGATAACAACCGGAGTCGGCCTCAGCGTTGCGATTCCGCTGCTGATTCTGCTGCATTTTCTTGAAGGGACTGTGGATCGCCGTGCGCAATCAATGGAGCGTTGTATCGCCTTGCTGCTTGAGCGCCGTAGTGGCGGAGCCGTTACGACGAAAGAGTCTCACGCTGTGACACCCCATTGGGAAGGGATAACGGATGGGGTATAAACGCCCCAGGCACAGCAATGTCGTTCTCAATCTCACGCCCCTGATCGACATTGTATTCCTGCTGCTGGTGTTCTTCATGTTGACTGCCCATTTCGTCGAGGATCAGGCGCTGGTCGTTGACTTGCCTGACGCCGATAATGCGCCCGCCGCCATAGAGCATGAAGAGATCGTTACGGTGATAATCAGTGCGCAAGGTGAGGTTCTGATCAACAATCAGCCGGCTTCCGACGATAAGCTGGTGGAGTATTTACGCAACGCACTGGATAAATCGGAACAGCGTGTCGTGCGTATACGCGGCGATAGGGAATCCAGCCTTGGTGTTGCCGTAAAAGTGCTTGATGCTGCTGAAGCAGCGGGAGCCAAAGCAGTGGATATCCTGACCGAGAAACCATGAAATTCGCTGATGTTGGTTGGCGGTTTGCTGCAGTTGTCTTGTCATTGACCCTGCACATGGGGTTTTGGGCCGGTTTTGCGAACAAGCAGCTCTCCACAGCGCTGGAAGAGACGGAGACTCCCCTCATATCACAGGTCAGAATTGCATTTTCTACACCCGTTCCGGTGCCGCCGGAGCCAGAACCGGAACCGGAGCCGGAGCCGGAACCAGAGCCAGAGCCAGAGCCAGAACCGGAGCCGGAACCAGAACCGGAGCCGGAACCAGAACCGGAACCGGAACCAGAGCTGGAACCAAAACCGGAGCCCAAGCTAAAGCTAAAGCCAAAGCCTAAATCGAAGCCCAAGCCCAAACCGCAGCAGGCTTCTGCAGCGCAGGTTAAACAGAGCCGCAAGCAACGGGATCGTTATATGGCCAAATTGCTTGCAAGGATTGAATCAAAAAAGCATTATCCGGCGGCGGCGCGCAGGGGGAATGTGCAGGGCAGGATAGGTGTCTCTTTCACCATGGCCTGCAATGGAACGATTTCGAATCTGAGGGTGGATAAGGGGCATGTGCTGCTGACGCGTGCAGCCAAATCGGCGGTTATTGCCGCCAAACCGTTGCCAAAGCCACCCAAGGGAGTGAAATGCCCCCAAACGATCCGTTTTGCGATGTCTTTCCGGCTGAATAAGCGATAAGGTGTGTTCTGGGTGGAGGCAACTCAGATTGCTTTATTGCCGGGAACCTGGAAATGCTTCATGATGCGCCTTGAGCGGACAACATCTTTAACAAATGAGTCAGATTTCAATAACGACTCTCGCCAGGACGCAAAGCTTCCGCGTCCTGCTTACGCCCCTGACCTACATCCATGTAGGCCAAGCCCGCCAAGAAAAACCTTTGCGGTCTTGGCGTCCTGGCGAGAGAAAACATTCTCTTTCATGCCTCGTAACTCTTAGATATGGTCTCACTAGCCATTCCTTTTCTCATCGGACTCTTCAGCGCTTTCCACTGCATCGGCATGTGCGGCGGCATCATGACGGCGCTGACCCTGGGATTGCCTGAAGAGACGCGCGCCTCGCGCCTGAAACTGCTGTTCTCTCTGGCCTTGTATAACAGCGGCCGTATTCTCAGTTATGCCGTGGCGGGAGGGATTGCCGGCGGTGTTGTGAGCGGTGCGGCTGACTTCATCGGACCGCAAAATGGTTTGATCGTATTGCAGCGCATCGCAGCCGTTATCCTGATACTGATTGGTTTGCACATGGCCGGCTGGCTGCCGCAGTTGTCCCGTATCGAGCGAATCGGCGTACCTTTGTGGCGGCGAATCGAACCTTTTACACATCGCTTGATGCCATTTGACTCTCCCTGGAAGATATTCCTCTACGGTATGATCTGGGGGTGGATTCCCTGTGGAATGGTTTACACGATGCTGACCTCGGCCTCCGCGCAGGGTGGGTATCTTGGCTCCGGGCTCTACATGGCTGCTTTTGGAGCAGGGACGCTGTTACCTGTTGCCAGTGCCGGTTTTGTGGCTGGTTCGCTGCGCAAATGGAGTGGCGCGCCACAGGTGAGGCTCTTTTTCGGTGTGCTGGTTATTGCATGGGGGGTGCTTGCATTGCTGAGGCCTGATTTTGCAAGCCGTTTTCACACAATGGATCATGCGGGAGACGATAAGTCAGTCATGTATTGTAAATAAAATGGTTTCCGTGCAAAATATAGGGATGAAAGAGTATCAGCAGATGATTGGCGAAGATCCGCAACTGGTGCGCACCCTGCATGCCGCACGTCTGGTAGCGGGAGCGGATGCGCCCGTGTTGATCAATGGCGGCAAGGGAGCAGGAAAGTCGCTGCTTGCCAGGGTCATCCATGTCAATAGCGCGAAACGCGAGCATGGCTTTACGCTGATCAATTGCGCCGGCGTTGATGATCATCAGTTCCCCCTCAACTCACTCAACGATGGTGATCGCACCATCAGTGAAAGCAGCTCCGGCACCCTGGTTCTCAAGGAGATCGGCGAGTTGTCATCGACTGCACAGGCAGGTCTGATTCGATTTATCGATGCTGCCTCTGCAGAGTGCCCACGCATTATCGCCACCAGCAGCATGGATCTTCAGCAACAGGTCGGGAAAGGGGGATTTCGCCAGGATCTCTATTTCAGGATCAATGTAATTCCATTGTCACTGCCTGATCTGAACAGTAGAGAGAGTGATGTCCCACTGTTGATCAACCACTTTACGAAGTGCTTTAGTCTGCACCACAAACGCCGCGCACCGCTCTATTCAGCCGCAACATTCAAGATTCTGAAAAAATACCAGTGGCCCGGCAATGTCCAGGAGCTGCGAAACTTTTGTGAACGCATGGTGCTGTTGCTGCCCGGCAAGCGTATCGGTGCTGAGAATCTTCCTGCCGAGATGCGTGCCAATAAAGAGAACGCCGCCAATGGTGCGGTGATCAACCTGCCGGTTGGTGGCATTGACCTGTCACAACTGGAGCAAAATCTGATTCGTCAGGCGTTGGATAACAGCAGTGGAAATCGCAGCCGCGCAGCCCGCCTGCTGGGAATCACCCGCGACAAGCTTAACTACAGAATCAAAAAGTACGCCCTCAACATCTCCTGAGAATAATTCTAACCACGGAACACACTGAATACACGAAAAACACGAATAGTCGTTTTGCCTATTTTTGTGTTTTTCGTGACTTTCGTGGTTGAAAAATCTGTTTGCCTCTCTTTATCTGCTTTCAGATGCCGCTTCACTTGCCTCATACGCCTCGACCACACGCTGCACCAGCGGGTGGCGCACCACATCCCTTGAGTTGAAGAAGGTAAAGCTGATGCCATACACTTCTCCGAGGATATCGACGGCCTGACGCAGGCCGGATTTCTGCCCGCGAGGCAGATCAACCTGGGTGACGTCGCCGGTGATGACTGCTGTCGAGCCAAAGCCGATGCGGGTGAGAAACATCTTCATCTGCTCGGGGGTGGTATTCTGCGCTTCATCGAGAATAATGAAGGAGTCATTGAGCGTGCGTCCGCGCATGTAGGCGAGCGGGGCGACTTCGATGATATGTCGTTCGATCAGTTTGCTGACACGTTCAAAGCCGAACATCTCGTAAAGCGCGTCATACAGCGGACGCAGGTAGGGATCGATCTTTTGAGCGAGGTCGCCCGGCAGAAATCCCAGTTTTTCACCCGCTTCCACGGCAGGACGAACCAGCAGGATACGGCGTACCTGCTGGCGCTCCAGCGCCTCGACTGCGCAGGCAACAGCCAGGTAGGTCTTTCCAGTGCCCGCAGGGCCAATTCCAAAGCTGAGGTCATTGCCGATGATATGGCGAAGATACTCTTTCTGATTGGGACCGCGCCCACGAATCACACCGCGTTTGGTGGTAATGACGACATCGGACTGGTCACCTGTCTGCTTTTTTTGCTGGCGCTCCTCGATGCCAGACTCCTGCAGGTAGAGGTGGATGCTGCGGGCATCGAGGCGTTCTGTCGCTGTTGCCGCGTAGAGATCGACGAGCAGGGTTTGTGCAGCAGCAAGCATATCCGCTGAACCAAGAATCTGAAACTGGTTTCCACGGTTGTTGATTTCGATGCCCAGGCGCGCTTCGATCTGGCGCAAATGCTCTTCCAGCGGCCCGACGAGATTGGCAAGGCGTTCATTCTCTTCAGGATCAAGAATAAATTTTATCGAGGAGGCATGTTCACTCATGAAGGGCGCCTCTATTAATTCTGGATATGTCAGATTGAGATGCAAAATTTGTCATATCAAGGCGCAGATCGCACGTAATAGTAGTGCTATTGCGAAGATTTGCAACGCAGAGATGGCGGGTTTTGGGCTCAAGATGCTTGTTCATGAATTAGTAGAGTCGCCCTTTAGGACACCACGCAGTGAATTCGGCAATGCCTCGGTGATGGTGACATTCACGAACTGGCCAATCAACTCCTGCGGGCCGGTGAAATTGACCACCCGGTTATTCTCTGTGCGTCCTGAAATTTGCGCCGTATCCTTGCGTGACTCCCTCTCGACCAGGATTTTTTGTACGCTGCCGACCATCTGGCGGCTGAATCGCTGCGCATTGCTGTTGATCTTCTGCTGCAGTTTGGCGAGGCGTTGTTTCTTCACCTGCAGAGGAATGTTGTCCTCAAGATCCGCTGCTGGTGTGCCGGGGCGAATGCTGTAGATGAAGCTGAAGGAGTGGTCGAAGTCAATATCGTCAATCAGCTGCATGGTGTGCTCAAAATCCTCGTCGCTTTCATCGGGAAAGCCGATGATGAAATCGGATGACATACTGATATCAGGGCGTATGCTGCGCAGTTTCCTGATCTTCTGCTTGTATTCAAAAGCGGTGTGGCCGCGTTTCATCAATCGCAAAATGCGATCCGAGCCGCTCTGAACCGGCAGATGCAGGTGGCTGACCAGTTCGGGAACATCCGCATAGACCTCGATGAGAGAGTCGCTGAACTCGACGGGGTGTGAGGTGGTATAGCGAATGCGCTCGATTCCTTCAATGGCTGCGACATAGCGAATCAACAACGCCAGGTCGGCAATTTCGTCATCATGCATGACTCCGCGGTAGGCATTGACATTTTGGCCCAGCAGGTTGACCTCACGCACTCCCTGCCCGGCGAGTTGCACGATCTCATGCAGTACGTCGTCAAAAGGACGGCTAATCTCCTCGCCGCGCGTGTAGGGGACGACGCAGAAGGTGCAGTATTTGGAGCAGCCCTCCATGATCGAGACAAAAGCAGTTGGGCCCTCTGCGCGAGGTTCCGGCAAGCAGTCGAACTTCTCGATTTCGGGGAAGCTGATGTCGATGACAGGCTGCTTGTTTGTGCGCGCCTGGTCGATCATTTGCGGCAGGCGATGCAGTGTTTGCGGACCGAATACCAGGTCGACACAGGGCGCTCGCAGGCTGATGGCTTCACCCTCCTGGCTGGCGACGCAGCCGCCGACGCCGATGATGAGATCAGGGTTGCCCTGCTTCAGCTTGCGCCAGCGTCCGAGTTGGTGAAAGACCTTCTCCTGCGCCTTTTCGCGCACCGAACAGGTGTTCAGCAGCAAGATATCGGCGTCTTCTGCCTTGTCGGTCAGGTCGACGCCGCGGGCTTCGCGCAGCACGTCGAACATCTTGTCCGAATCGTACTCATTCATCTGGCAGCCGAAGGTCTGGATATAGAGTTTTTTGCGCATAGGGTGAATCATAGCAATTAGGAACCTGATCTGAACAGGCTTAATCTACAGATATCCATTGCGAGAAACAGTGGATTCCCAGTTTATAAATAAGATACATTAGATGCATGGAATGATTTGCAGAGATAAACGGTCATGAAAATTGCTGTTACCAGTCAGAATCGAAAAAGTATTACAGAACATGCAGGGCGCTGCAGGAAATTCAGGCTGTTCGAGATCGAGGATGGGCGCATTGTCGGCGCAGAGTTGCTGGAGCTAGCGAAGGAGCAGTCATTTCATGAGAGTTCGCCGCATGAAGCGCACCCGCTGGATGTCGTCGATGTGCTGATTTCCGGTGGTATGGGCAACGGCATGATTCGGCGATTGTCTAACAAGGGAATCACAGGAATCATTACCAATCAGAGTGATCCGGAAACAGCAGTAAAGCTCTATCTCGAAGGCAAACTGCAAAGCGAAGAACCGCATCAGCACAGCCATGATGCGCATCAGGAGGTCAAGCTGGAGTTGTAAAAACAAAGTTGGCAGTCGTCAGTATGCAGCTTGCAGTAAAAGCAACAAAAAAGTTACAGATTCAAGTGAAAAAGGCTTGAACCGGGTTATGATTCGATTAGGCTTTCGTTAATTGACAACTTTTTTATCACGCTGTTAATCGAGAAATGGTAGTTTTTCCATATCGAAAAAAGTTAAATGATAGTGAATAAGTAATATACAAATTAAGCATATGCTAATATTCTATATCACATGGAAACGGGGCAGGCAGTCAACAGCTCTCTTTCTCAAGGGGTTCATTTTTACTACTTTTAAAGAGATCACTATCATGAAAAACATCGTAAAGATCGCTGCATTAGCAGCAATTATGGCGACCACTGCCGTATCTGCTGATTCTTGGGATATGCCCTGGGACGATAGCGACAGCGACTGGAACAACGACTGGAACAACGACTGGTCAAACAACTGGAACAACGACATGTACAACCGTGGCTACGGCCGCGGAGATGCCTCTGGTCGTGGACGTGGACGTGGAGCTGGTCGCGGCAGCTTCCATATGGACATGGATGTTGACGCAGATGCCGATTGGGAAGGCGACGGCTATGGCTCAGGCTATGGCGACAGTTACAACCAGTGGGACAATCGTTGGGACAATCGTTGGGACAATCGTAACTATAACAATTGGACTAACCGCAGCAACGGTTATGGCTATCGTCCATACGGCTATAGTCCTTATGCTTATGCTCCTCGTGCGGCAGCTCCGACACCTCAGGCAGCAGCAAAGGCGCCTGCAGCATCAGCTACCGCAAAGTGCGCTGAGTAATTTATAGCGTCGAGCAGTAACGGACAGGGAGTCCAAGGTTACAGGGATGTATAAAAAAACCCGCCAACTGGCGGGTTTTTTCTTCTCTGCCGATGGCATTTCTGATCCGCAGGGGTGTGTGGGGTGCCGGCTAAATAATAGAGGAATGACGGGGTTTTTGCATCTACCCCTTTGTTGTTGATAATTATCGCCAATGAAGAAGGTGCATTCGATAGAAAATAAGTATTTCACAAAAAGCTTAAATACTAATATTCTATCTCACATGGAAAGGAGGTACGCAGTCAACAGCTCTCTTTTTCAACTTTTATTTTTCACTTAACTAGAGAGATCAATCATGAAAAACATCGTAAAGATCGCTGCATTAGCAGCAATGCTGGCTACCACAGCTGTTTCTGCTGAATCGTGGGATATGCCATGGGATGATAGCGACAGCGACTGGAACAGCGACTGGAGCAACGACTGGAACAACGACATGAGAAACGACTGGTCCAATCGCGGCACTGGTCGTGGTGATGCGTCAGGTCGTGGACGTGGTCGTGGACGCGGTCGCGGCAGCTTCAGCATGGACATGGATGCTGACATGGATACCGATTGGGAAGGCGACGGCTATTCCGACTTTGAAGGCGACGGATACAACCGTTTTGACAACCGTTGGGACAACCGTTTTGACAACCGTTTTGACAACCGTTATCAAAACCGCGGCTATGGTGATCGCTATGGCTATCGTCCATACGGCGGCGGCTATGGTGGTCCTTATGGTTATGCTCCTCGTGCGGCTGCTCCAGCTCCCCGTGCAGCTGCTCCAGCAGCTCCCCGTGCAGCTGCTCCTGCACCGGCAGCCAAGTGAAGTAGTTCACAGCTAACAGGATGTTAAAATGCACAGGGTCGTGCAAATAAAAACCCGCCGCATGGCGGGTTTTTATTGTTGAGGAGCGCCGCTTATTGAACGGCCTCACAAAGACCGCATAGGAGAATGCCAATAACATAGTGCTGTCGATAGGAATAAAGTAATTCCATATTTAAGTATATTCTAATATTCTGCGCGCTATAGGGTAATGCAAGCAGTTTGCAGCGATTGTTCCAGGCGACTGGGTTTCCCCCGCGAGACTGGCAATGCCCGAATCTGGAAAAATCAACAGGACATGAACGTTGATACAGGATAAAGTTACATGGTCTTGCCGTTTTGACGGCTACTTGTCAACCAGCTGCATGAGTCTGGTTGCCTATTTGAGCTTACTGGAGAAACCATCAATGTACAAATTTACCAAAATTGCAGCAGCTATCGCGCTGACAACCGTCGCTGTTTCCGTACAGGCAGAGAGCGCTCCCGTCTCTGGCTATGCGCCGGCGCCAATCAGTTTCGATGAGATTGAGAAGCGTCGTGCAGTAGCCGACAAGGAGCGTACAGCGCGTCGTGCCGCAGCCGATAAAGAGTGGGCGGTCCGCCGCGCCGGGATTGAGAAGCGTTTTGCTTCTGAATCTGCGCCTGCAAGATTTTCTTCAAATGAAGAGATGCAGAAGCGTCGCGCCGCAGCAGACAAACAGCGTGCAGCGCGTCGTGCAGCAGCCGATAAAGAGAGAGCGGCTCGCCGCGCTGCAATGCAGCAGCGATTTGGTGCTGATTCCACACCTGGCGCATCTCCCTCAGCTGATCATGCGATGCAGCGACGCATCACAGAAACCAGGCGTCGTGCAGCAACAGACATGACACGTGCGGAGCGCCGCGCAGCAGCCGGTAAAGAGAGATCTGCCCGCCGCGCTGCAATGCAGCAGCGCTTTGGCTCTGAATCGGCACCAGCTGCAGCCCCTTCAAATAAAGAGATGCAGGCGCGTCGTGCCGCAGCGGACAAACAGCGCTCAC